>JBQVMC010000038.1:0-16336 GCA_052361145.1 Methanosarcinaceae archaeon | reverse complement strand
AGGTAGCCTTCGGATTTCCAGTAATTCTATCCCGCGATTAGTTTAACACACGCTTTCACCGTGAAACATATATATGTGCCCAAACCCTATTCTGCACTATAACAACAATACAATATCCACTCTAAACCGGAGTAACAATGACATTAATGGAAGATGCAAAAAACGGTATAATTACACCGCAAATTAAATATGTAGCCATGGCTGAAGGGATTGATGCACAGACTGTTCTTTCTTGTGTTGCTAAGGGCTGGATATCAATTCCTAATAACATTGAGGGGAAATCCAAACCTGTTGCCATAGGCAGGTACATGAGTACAAAGGTCAATGCCAATATCGGTACGTCCCGGGATTATGTGGATATTGATGAAGAGGTTAAAAAAGCAAAAGCGTCAGAGACTTTTGGCGCGGATACGCTGATGGATCTCTCAACCGGTGGCGACCTTGACCTGATACGGCAAAGAGTAATGAATATAGTTGATATCCCGATCGGCACGGTTCCGATATACCAGGCTGCTGCATCACACAAAGCAGTTGTGGATATGTCGTCCGATGATATGTTCAATGCAGTGCGAAAGCATGCAAAGGATGGCGTTGATTTTGTGACGGTGCATTGCGGGGTTAATAAAAACGCAGTTGAACATCTTAAGACCAGTGATAGGATCATGAACGTTGTCAGCCGGGGCGGTGCATTTACTATCGCATGGATGCTTCATAATAACAAGGAGAATCCGTTTTATGCGGAGTATGATTATCTTCTTGAGATTGCTCATGAGTACGATATGACGATAAGTCTTGGCGACGGTATGCGCCCGGGATGCATCCATGATGCATCTGACCGACCAAAGTTCATGGAATTTATTACGCTTGGTGAACTTGTTAAACGGGCGCGGGCCGGAAATGTCCAGACTTTCGTTGAAGGACCGGGACATGTTCCTATAGATGAGGTTGAATTGAGTGTAAAAGGAATGAAACAGTTATGCGACGGTGCACCACTGTACCTGCTAGGACCTCTTGTAACTGATATAGCACCGGGTTACGATCATATCACAGGTGCCATAGGTGGCACGCTTGCAGGCATGTACGGCGCGGATTTCTTGTGCATGACGACACCATCAGAACATCTTGCACTTCCGACTGTGATGGATATCAGGGAAGGTGCCACTGTTACGAAAATTGCTGCACATGCTGCTGACCTGGTCAAGGACGGACAGCGTGAGCGTGCAAGGGCACAGGATATTGCAATGGCAAATGCGCGCAGGGATCTTGATTGGGAGGCGCAGTACCGCCTGGCTATTAATGGCGAGCGTGCAAGACACATTAGGGAGAACAGGGTTACCGATAGTGATGCATGTTCGATGTGCGGGGACCTGTGCGCTATGAAAATTGTGCGAAACGCGCTTGCAGATGATGTAAAATTGCACCATAAAAGTGAGTAGGTTTTGGGATTTTTGATCGAACAATCTCAAGTTCACAACATATATGCGACTGTCGGAAAAGTGCTGAAAACCCCACATTTGTAATAGTGTCGGCATGTGAAAACGCTATGCTGCATCACATCTTATTTATGACATTATTTAAACTGCCGAGAAAACACTCACACCGTTTGCGTCAGTTATATAGGAATATGCCATCTTCGGCGGATTACCTACGGTGTCACAAATCGCGAAACAAACACGAAAAAGCAAAAGGGATGGAAAAATTGCATTTACCTATACTGCCTACGATTAAACTGTTCCATTGCTTCATCCACCTTATTAATAACCGTATTCATTCTTTTGGCTGTGATATTTTCAACACTCTGAATATTAATACGCAGCGAGCGCTCCTTTGTTTCGATCATCGCATCGATCTTACGAAGTCTTATATCTACTGATAAGATCATAGCAGCCAGTGCTCCGATCATGACCATTGCTGATAATATAATAAGTGAATTCGCAGGGCTGTATTTAAACCTGCCAAGCCATTCGTATGTCAGCACAAATGACGATACAACCATTACAATAGAAAAAATTATATCACGCGTTTCCATCATTCACCCTCTTGTATGCATTTGAATGTTATTCATATTATTAACATTAAGTGATATTACTATTTTAACATAGTGTTAAAGTATCCGATATACTATTGTTTATGAATGTCTAACATGTTTTTTCTGATATACTAACACCCATGATATGACACAATTGAAAGTTTTATGTAATTGCCGGCATTGGATATATATTATCATCTGGCTAAATAGCCTGTTAGTATTTGGTGCACACATTTTTAATCCCTATAAAATCAATAGCAATAGGACATGTGTGTGAAAATATCTCATACGTCCGGATTAACTTGCATGATACAATTCTATAAATGATTTACTATGAAAAACTATTAAATGAGTGGATATGAGTAGAACCAACCTGACTTTTCGACATCGGTCTCCATTCTTAAGGATATATGGACAGTTACAGTTTTATAACATATCATAATATGACAAACATACCGGTTGTATGGAGCCTAAAACACATGAGTTCGAAAAAGCCCCCTGAAAAACTAACCCTTTCAAACTACATGCCAATGGTGGCAATGGCAGGGATTATAATTGTTGTACAAATTTTTGCAATTATTTTGGCTGCACCAATGCAAGCGGAAAACATGGCTGCTTTTAAAGACCCAACATCAACCCTAAATTCGCTATACTACATCGGCTTTATCCTCATATTCACATTCATGCTGCTTGTTGCTATAAAAAAGAACATGAAATGGATAATCCAACTCGTCATCCTACTGGCTGTAGCATCAACTCTATATTATGTTCTTTATGCACTCTTTTCGATCACATCGGTATCACCGATCACAAACATTATGGTATCCACCCTGATTTCCATTGGCGTCACCGTAATCTTGTATAAGTTTCCTGAATGGTATGTCATCGATATTATCGGGCTCATGGTCGGTGCGGGTGCTGCTGCTATTTTTGGAATATCACTTGCAGTTATACCGACCATTGTACTTTTGGTGCTACTGGCAGTATACGATGCAATATCAGTGTACAAAACAAAACACATGATCGCACTGGCTGACGGCGTGATGGATCTTAAACTCCCGATACTGTTCGTTATACCAAAACATCCCGGATATTCATTCAGGACAGAAAAATTCGAAAAAGAGGGCGAAAGAGAAGCGTTTTTTATGGGACTCGGTGATGCAGTGATGCCGACCATACTCGTGGTATCCGCGTATGTGTTTATAGAACATGCAGGACTCATATCATATCCGGCAATCGGTGCAATGATCGGAACTATTGTCGGGTTTTTTGCACTTGGTGTTTTTGTCATGAAAGGGAAACCACAGGCGGGTTTACCATTTTTGAACAGCGGCGTGATATTGGGATACGTTGCAGGGTGTCTTTTGTCAGGTTCACCGCTTTACTGAATATCCGGAATCATGTCGTAAAGGTAATTACGCATTAGTTCAATAATTATATTATGCAAAAACGTATTGCTGTAATATTCGATAGTGCCGGCACACTCCTGCATATGTACCGTGTTGCAAAGGATTCTGTCAACGGTTGTATATTCGATGGTATTGAAAGCACTGCACTGGTTGCAAAAAAACCACATCAAGCACTCGTCATTCTTCATACTGACCCGGAAACGATTATGAGTCAGGATCCTGCAATATCGCTGATCAAGTTCATCAATGATAATGATATCTCGATCGATATAAGCTGCTCAAGCAGTCCTTTCACAGTAGGCATGGCATTTAATATTATAAAAAAAAGCAAAGTTATGATGGGTGATTTTCATGATGTGCTCAATTGTGTTACTGACCAATGTCCAAATGTCTTTTATCTTGCAGTAGGCGTCATAGTTGATTCCCAAAATGATGCGGTATCCTATGTATTAAGCACGGGAGGACGTATTTTCCAGCAAACTCCTAAGACGATAAAAATACTGGATGAAATGGGAATTGATACATATATCGCATCCGGTGACAGCATGCGTAACTTGCGTCAACTTGCAAAATTTGTAAAAATTCCTATTGAAAGAGTATTTGATATCGCAACAACACAGGACAAAGAGCGGATCGTTCTTGAAATGAAGGAAAAATATGATACTGTGGTGATGGTGGGCGACGGCATAAACGACATACTTGCATTAAGAGCAGCAGATGTGGGGATTATGAGCTGCCAGCAGGGGGATGTGCGACCACAAAAACTTAAGAATGCTGCAAATGTTGTGATAAATGACATTGCAGAAGTTATAGGTATAATTAGTAATTTATAGCCTTTCCCATATAATTCTATTATGTCTATTGCACTCGATTTTGGAAGTTCACAGTGCATAAATAATGCGTTATGTTTATGTAGTGCTTCCTATATTGTAATTGTTCGTATCAATTTTATAATTGGTATGTTTAAGTATACAAAAGAATAAGACATTGGGTTTTGCACATGATTTACAAAACCTTTAAGTAACTTAAACTAAATTGAACTTAATAATTTAATTAAAACATTACACCATCCAATTTTGTCGGAGGAAATTATAATGGCATTGTTCATAGAGATCAAAAACCTGATTCTTGAATACGAAGGAGTCAAGGTATTGAACAACATTAACCTTAATATAAATGAAGGGGAAGTCGTTGGTATACTGGGTAGAAGCGGATCTGGCAAGACCGTTCTTATGCATGTCTTGCGAGGGGTTGAAGGATATAAGAATATCAGTGGAGAGGTAATATACCATCTAGCCCGTTGTGATAAATGTGGATATATAGAACCTCCAAGCAAAGCAGGCCAGAAATGCCCAATATGCGATAACGAAACTATGCAGGCACACGAGATTGATTTTGTCAAAATCCCGACAAATGATCCTCAAAGAAAAGAGACCACAAAAAGAATTGCGATCATGCTTCAGCGCACATTCGCATTATATGGTGATGAAAGGGTTATTGTTAATGTCATGAACTCTTTCACAGAGATCGGGCACTCAAATGTTGATGCATTGTCAAAAGCAGTAGATCTATTAGATGAAGTGCAGATGTCCCATCGTATGATGCACATAGCACGCGACCTGAGTGGTGGTGAAAAACAAAGAGTTGTTCTTGCAAGACAACTTGTAAGAAACCCGATGTTGCTCCTTGCGGATGAACCTACAGGTACTCTTGATCCGAAAACTGCTAAGATTGTTCATGATGTTATCATGAATGCTGTTAAGGATTATAATATGTCAATGGTTATCACATCCCATTGGTCTGAGGTCATAGAACATTTGGCAGACAAGGCAATCTACCTTGAAGACGGCGCGATTGTCAGTGAAGGTGATCCGGTAAAAGTTTCTAAAGAGTTTATGCAACATGTTGATACGGTTGAAAAACATGATGATGTTGTAGTTGGTGAACCTATCATAAAAGTTAAGGACCTTGTCAAAAAATACATTTCAGTTGACCGAGGTGTTGTGCGCGCAGTAAACGGTATTTCGTTTGATGTGAAAGAAGGGGAGATATTCGGTCTTGTAGGTGTAAGTGGTGCAGGAAAGACCACCACTTCCGAGATATTAATGGGCATAGTACAACCAACAAGCGGTAGTGTTGACGTAAGGATCGGCGATGAATGGGTTGACATGACCGTTCCGGGTCCTGATAAAAGGGGGCGTGCTACCAGATACATGGGAATCCTTCATCAGGAATACGGTTTATATCCCCACAGGACAATTATTGACAATTTAACGGAGTCAATTGGTCTTGATCTTCCTTATGAACTTGGTGTACAGAAAGCCTTAAAGACACTTCAAACAGCAGGTTTTACAGAGATCAAGGCAAAATCCATATTGTCTAAAATGACAGATGAGTTAAGTGAAGGAGAACGACACAGGGTTGCACTGACCCAGATCCTTATTAAAGAACCAAAGATAACCATTATGGATGAACCTACAGGTACGATGGACCCGATCACAAAGATCGAGGTCACAAAATCAATACTCAAAGCGCGTGACGAGATGGGTGAGACTTTTGTGATCGTATCACATGACATGGACTTTGTTCTTGAAGTATGCGACCGTATAGCTCTTATGAGAGCAGCGAAGATAATAGATATCGGTCCACCTGAAACGGTTTTATCAGAACTAACTGAAAAAGAACGGATCGAGGCCGAGGATCGTTCTTAAGATTTAGAAGAACATTTTTAACATTGGATGGATAAATTTGTATCAGTGTTTGACAGAATTTAAAGGAATTTTGCAGAATAGTCTTTGGGATCTTCACTGTATATCCCGTATTCTGTAAATTCGGTTTAAATTCGAACAATGTGAACCATGTTTGGTGATCTGTCCTAAATCATTAAATTGTCCATACAATGTTAAAGAAAACCTTATATAATTTTCTTTCCTTTTTACCTCTGCATTAATTCGTAGAACAATAATCAGGAGGCGCTCATACGAGTAAAAAAATAACGGTTGAGGTTAATGAACAGAAGGTAATATTACCTGATGGGGCCACACTTGCAGAAGCACTAAGTGTTTCGAACACAACCCATAAAGACAGCACTGCAATCGGGATACTCAAGGAAATCACTGAGCGCAAAAGTGATGCTATAACCACATATACCATCACAACACCAAAAGGCGAATTCAATATAGAATTATCGGGTACGAACAAAGTATCAAAAAAAATATGGGCTGAACATTACAAGGATTATGAAGGTACTCCTATACGATGGATAAGTAAGGATGCTGTGGCATTCGGACCGTTTGGTACTGATATTCGTCCAACACGGGGTGCTAGGAATTTCGAACGTTTTGAAGTGGTTTTCGGAGCAGGGGGATTTGACCGAAAAAATACCCACCTAATATTCACAAAGAACCGCCATACTTCAGATTACGGTGCTCCTGAAGATGGAACGTTTGCAAAGATAATAAGTGGTAAGAATATATTGCTTGAACTTAATAAAAGTGATGTAATAATACGTATTGAACCTATCATTGAATGGGAACATATGGCAGAACGTATATGTACGACCGATCTTTCTACAAAACTCGATGATGGGATGAAAATATTCACCAATTTTGAAGTGGAACTCGTACCTGACGCTCCTAACGGTGCAGAGCATTTCCTGTCACTTACGCGTGATGGGACATTTAAGGTTGGTGTAGTAGCAAGTTCATTTGTTTCTGATGATAATCTACAGGGCGAGATGTGTGATTATGAGAACTTCGAACCAAGGGTCGTTGGCACGGTTTCGATACGTACTGTCGGTAACGGTAACGGACGGGCATACATATCATGCGATGACCGGACTTCCAGTATAATGCATTCGGTTGTGGGACATGTTACAAAAGGGATAGAACTTGTAAAATTGGCACGACCCGGACAGCAACTTGATGTTGAAACCATCCCTAGTCCGATTACGATACTTGGAATGAGTTTTAAGAATGCGGAAAAACAGTTATCCGGGATTGGCGTAAAACTTGTCAGGGATGGCTATACCGAAGATGATGCAATCATTGTTAAACAGACCCCTTCAACCACAATTGAGATATTGGGGGCTGCAAAGGTCAAAGCATTTGGAGTATCGAACTCAAAACTTGTGATGATAGAACTATACGACGACCTTGCACCAAAGACCCTTGATTTTTTCAGGCATGCCATAGGTCTCCAGTTCAAGCCGGTTGGACCCCTGCCTGTTTTGATGACGTATGAGAATACGTATATATTCAAGGCAGAGAGAGAAGCGGAAAAATACAAGGAGATCATGCCGGAGAATAGTCCAAAGGGTAAGGTGCTATCCGGTGAGATCGGAGTTACAAACCAGTCTGCAAAAAGAATGGGAATGGTTGGAGTAAAGACAGAGGATGACGAATTGTTCGGACCGACAGGTGAAAGATTCACCAGCACAAATATCATCGGTCGCATAATGGATATTGATAAACTTAAACATTTCAAGGATGGCGATATAATGTATGTGACAGAATCAATTGGGGAGGAGAAGTGATGACGGTTCATGAAGATGGAACTCTCACAAAACTTGTTGTGATAAGTTCTGACAGTGTATTGCCAATTGATGTTGCACTTGATATATACGAATCCGAAACTGACATAACGATCAAGGAAACATGCTTTGGTACTATGGTGACCGGTCCTGAGGATGCGGTCAATAGGGTTGTTAAGGAAGTTGTGCAACTCGATAAGAATCATATTTTTGTAAAAGAGAGAGGATTTCCCCCGGGAGATGACAGGCGTTGTCGTGCAGGTCGGGGTGGCGGTCCAAGACCAGGATTCCATTTCCTGCGAAATGAAATCGGAATATTACCGTTCATTGGAAAAGCATTGGATGATTATGATAATAATGTACCTCTTGAGAAAGTCGTACGCCCTGAAAAATTAAAAGTATCGCATTTAAAAGACATAATTGAATCTGAAATCACGAGGTGAGACATTGACAAAAGTTTTCATTTATCCGACAAACAGTCTGATCCTATCTGATCTGATCGAACGTTCCGGTCACACCCCACTTGCTATGATGGGAGGCGTGCATGATAAAATAACTACAATCGGAATTGACTCACCTCCGCTTAATATCACACCGGAAGACCCTAAACATGGTTTGAAATACGCAGCAGTTGAAGTTCCGGCCGGAGTACGTGGCAGGATGTCAATTGTGGGACCTCTCATTGATGAGGCAGAAGCGGCGATAATTGTTGATGATGCTGCCATTAGTTTTGGTTGTATGGGATGTGCGCGTACCAACGAATTGACAAAATTCCTGACACGGGATAAAGATATTCCTGTTCTTGAACTGATATATCCAAAATCTGATGAAGAGGGAAGGGAGTTTGTTTACAAGATCAGTGAGTTTTTGGAGTCACTTCCAAAGGAGGTTAGATCATGAGCGTTGAAGATAAACAGCGAGTAAAAGTTGCTCTTGTTTCATGTGGTTCCGAATTTGCGGGTGTACAGTCTCAACTGGATTCTGCAGCCGAACAGGTTAATGCACAACTGGTTTATCCGGAGATGGACATTTCGAGTCTTGATACAATTGAAATGGAGTTTGGTCTTCAGGTTGCAAGTGCAGACTTAAAACTCATGATGGCACGCGCAAAGGCTGTTGTTGAGGGAACTGCTCCTGTGGATGGTGTTTTTGTAACCTCATGTTTTCGTTGTGCAGAAGCTGCGATTGTAAGGAACGAGATACGAAGGTATATTCACCAGAATTCCGATATTCCTGTTATCAGTTATTCATTTACAGAGCGCACAACAGCAGCGACATTGCTGACACGTATGGAAGCGCTCACAACAATTGCAAGGCGTAAACACTTACTTGCAAGGGAAAAACAGACAGGGCTTACGGTTGGTCTTGATTCCGGATCCACTACGACCAAAGCCGCGATCATGCGTGATAATGAGATAATAGGTGAGGGCTGGGTTCCAACTGTTAATGTAATTGAAAGTGCAAGAAACGCATATGATATAGCACTTGAACAGGCGGGTGTCAAAGAAGAAGATATTCAGGCAATTGGGACTACAGGATATGGAAGGTTCCTGCTTGGTGAACATTTCAATGCGCAACTTGTTCAGGAAGAGATCACGGTTAACTCAAAAGGTGCGGTGTATCTTGCCAACAGTCAAAAAGGACCTGCGACTGTTATTGATATCGGGGGAATGGACAACAAGGCGATATCGGTTGAGGATGGGATTCCTGGAATGTTTACCATGGGGGGAATCTGTGCCGGTGCATCAGGGCGTTTCCTTGAGATGACAGCAAAGAGACTTGGAGTTGAGATTACCGATCTTGGAAAAATTGCAGTTAAGGGCATGCAGGAAAAAGTGGAGATGAACAGCTATTGTATAGTGTTCGGTATCCAGTCACTTGTCAATTCCCTTGCACAGGGTTCGGCAGCACAGGATGTTGCAGCTGCGGCATGCCACAGTGTTGTTGAACAGATATTCGAACAGCAGTTGCAGGAAATTGAGGTTAAAGAACCCCTCATACTTGTTGGTGGTTCTTCACTTATCGAAGGTGTTCCAAAAGCACTTGGCGACCTGCTTAAGATCAATGTTGTCGTGCCTCCACATTCACAATTGATCGGTGCGGTAGGTGCTGCATTGCTGGCATCCGGTTATTTGGAGGATTAGAGATGTCAACACTCGATACGTTTGTGGTCGAGTCAACCATTCTTGAGGAAGCTGACCAGTACAAACAGATCGTAAGTGATGCGATCAATGATCTGGTGCTTGCACAAGCGATAGAACATATCAAGGTAGTGGTTAAGCCCGAAGATTCCCTGTTTCAGATGGCAATCGTTCTTCGGGGGGGGCTTTCTCCTGTGAAGGTTACTGATTTTGCAGAGGTAGGTGTCGGGACGTACGGTGAGAGTGAGGTTGTGATCGATATTGACAATGAGGCATACCTTCCACAATTACTTGAGAATCTCTGGATAATGTGTGGGCGTATTAATGTACATCAGCCGGAAAGGAAAACGATATCATTGAGTTGTGAAAATCCGCTTGATCATATCTCCGAGATCGAAGAGATGGTTGTTGAAGACCCACAGAGGACGTTGCAGTCAAGGCTTGTCGATATGGCAATAAGGGTTACACCTGAAGGATTCAGGGTAAGATACCATTCACTTAAGCATAATCATTTCATTTTTGTGGCAACTGAGGATATTATGAAAAAAGAGTGGATCGAAAAAACTCATATAATGTTGAATGAACTCACAGGAGGTGAGTCAGGTGGCGGCAGTGCTTGAACCTTATGTTTACGAGGGCGGGATACATAAACACGGATTGCTTATTGAACTTTTGGAAGACCTTGGCGGATACCTTGTACAGAAGATTCCGGCAGCTACAGAAGTTACACTTGTCATGCTGATCCCTGACAAGGACGTACACTTGATGGCAGACCTATCTACCAGTTTGCTTGGAAAACTGAACAAATCCCCACTTACCAGTACAGAGATCGCGGTTGTGTCCCCGACACTGGCATATCACCACCTGCCTCATTCCGCATGTGATATTGCCGAGTTCCTGCGCCGTGGTGGTGCAAATACAAACATGATAGGGCTTGCAAGGGGCATGGGCAGAAGAGTTGCAATGTCTGCTGATTATGAGAGAAAACTCATTAATGAACATGATATCGCATTATTCTCATTTGGTACATTTCGTGACTGTATTGTGAATAAGAAAATAAAGTTGTTTGAGGGTATTGAAATACCGATTGTTGTTACGGGTGGACCAGATATCAAGATCGAAGACATTCCCGGGGCGGAAGTGTACATTGGAGGGATTGGACGTGTGTCCCATCGTTTGCGTAAAGGACCGGAATTGGAAGGTCTTGACAGGATGAACGAAATCGTCAGTGAAGTGGTCAGCAGGATGCGGAAAGATATTGCAAAAGATCCTCTTGCAGTTTTACCTGCAAGAATCATGAAAGAGATCAAAGATCAGGTACCTGAGATCGAGTATGTTTTAACTCCTGCACCTATTACTATTCAACTTGATGGACTTCGCGTAAAGTTACCTTATGATGAGTTCCATGAGAAATTGGAGAATGTCGAATTAGATGAGGGTCCGCTATTATCAGAAGTGGCAAATATTATGCCATCAAAAATGAAAAATTATATACTGATTAAGATAAAACTTAAATCAGAAGTTGGTTTTGTAATGTAATATTGCATGATCAAATATAATGTTTCCATTTTTACCTGTCATAAAATGTATAGGGGACTTGCTCTATGGAAATTGAAAATATCAGGGAAATTTTGAAAAAGAAACCAGAGGATGCTGTAGATGAACTTCTTGGTGATGTCAAGGAGCGATATGGTGAAATTCCATATATCATGAATTTCATGAAGGATATGCCTGAACTTTTGATTACAAAGGTCCTGTACGATAATTCCATTATGCGTGAGTTTAAGCGAATGGACCCAAAGACGGTTGAGTTGATATCTATAGGTGTTTCTTCTGCACTTCGTTGTGATCACTGTTTGAAGATGCATATAAGGATTGCAAACCGTTTAGGAATTACAAAAGAGGAGATATTTGATGCCATTTTGATAGGGGGCACGTTGTCCAATGCGTCTGTGCTTGCCGAAGGTACACGAGCACTTGATTCCGAACTTTCCTGTGATGGAAACACCGGTGAAATGTGTGATGTGTGTGACCTCTCAATCGATAAAGATGATTAATTTAAAAACATCATACCAGAAATGAAGCATGATGCTACAATTTTTCATTATTACTAATTTTTGTCACAATTTACATCAGCTTCGGCTGAATATCCAAAATTGCCGGATATTCCATAGAACCATTCTCCAACCACGGTTTTTATTGATGATGTAGATTACTTGGTGCTACTCGTCAGTTCATTGGTATTTGGTGATGACAGGATTTATGCTTATTAATTGGCGGCGATATAAGCGAAAAAGGGAACAACCTGGGATGAAATTGTTTGGCAGCGGTAATAAATAGTATGGGGATTTGTATGTTGAATATGAACCAGGGAATAATGAATTGGGATATTTTAAGATACTTGATGGGTGAACAGGTTGATTTTTTGGAATACGAACCGGACCTGTCCGGTTTAACAGGGTTTGAGCAGGCGGTGCTTTGTGAGACAAGGAAGATTCCCTATGGTACAACCATAACTTATTCTGAACTCGCAGACCGAATTGGCAGCAGTGGGGGTGCACAGGCTGTGGGGCAGGCATTGTCTAAAAATCCATACCCTATTGTAATCCCGTGTCACAGGGTAATTGCAAAATCGGGAATTGGAGGATACCGTGGTGGGGTTGAATTGAAGAAGCGGTTGCTTGAGATTGAAACGTGTGGATTTGATTCTATAATGTGAGTGTCAAAATAGGTATTTACACATTTACGTGTGCCTATGTGTATATATGTACAATGAAAAAAGGAATTCTATAACAATACTATTATGATGCTGCTTGCAACGGCGTTAAAAATCGATAAACATGTACAATTATTATATCTGGCCACCCGGACGCTGAAGAGGCATTCCAACTTCATCAAAACAATCTGTTGCAGTTCCTGCTAAAGCTTTTATAAATCTCTGAAGCATATCAGGATCGTCTTGAAATACCGTCATCCAGATGCTCCAGTAACCAGAGCTCAGTGTTACTATTGTATCTCGAAGATCATCACTATCATCTTGAAAAATATGATCTTTAGCTTGAATGGCAATACTCCAAGCATCCCTGCGGTTTAACAATCTACGATCAGAAGCTCTTGTGTCATTAGGTGAACACTTATCCAATCCGGTTAGTTTAAGGGTTGCATTTGCTTTACTCTGTAACTCCGCACTCATCCCGGTAAAAGACGTTATTATTCCACCCTCTGAATAAGTAAATGCGAGAAATGTGTTGTCCCTGTCTGGCCACAAGTAATCATCCGGAATAACATCTTTATTACCTTTTGTTGAATTGCAGTTTGGACAAGCTAAAAGGAAGTTATGCCAATCCAACTCGCGTTCCTGAATATTCTCACTTGAACCAGGTGGTTTCTTGGGTTTTATATGTTCAACAGCTAATGCGGAATCCAAATGCATTTCACAATAGGAGCATGTTTCTCCAAGCCTTTCGATAAGTTTTCCTCGTGCGTCCTGATATTTATTAAAAACAATTTCTTTTCCGGATTCATCAGTCGGTATGGGACCTCTATTGACTGGACGCACTATTAGTCTCCTTTTTTGATTTATCAAGATCGGCAGCCACTCGTTCCATTTCAAGAAATGCGTGATATGCCTGATTGTCACTAAAGGGAGCGGACAATTCGTCCAGTTTCTTTTTAAGTTCTTCTTTTTGCATTGTGTCGGAATCCTTTGCTTCCTGAAGTACCTGATAATACTCTATGGCAGTAGAATACATCTCCTGATAACGATGACTCCGTTGAGGTACTTCAACTCCCATCACATCTTCTATGATATCTTCAATGCTCTTGTTACTGTATTCTCCATTGGGGAATGGCTCTGCGATTTTTTGATTGGAACTGGTAATTGGCTTGTCATTGATCTTATTTAGGTCAATAACTTTTCCCGGATCAAGCGACTGTAAGATAAAAGGTGAATGAGTTGTGGCAATGAATTGGATATTTGGGAATGCTTTTTGTAAATCTTCAACAACATGGCGCTGCCATTTTGGATGAAGGTGGAGATCTATTTCATCGATAAGTACGACACCGGAACATTCAGTTGCAGCATTTGCACCCATATGTGGATTCAGACGAACTGCACGATGTGCAATATCTGCAACCATAGCAACCATGTTTTTATAACCGTCACTTAAATTATCGAATAGGCAGTAACCTTCATTTTTCAACTCGATCATCAATGCACCGTTGGCCACATCATAATAAAAATGTTTAGCGCCGGGAATACACACCTTTGTGGCGTTTCGTACCGCTTCTAAAGCTTCATTTTTTTTATTTTTTTGTAGGGAGGAAAGTTCGAGTTGGTGGAACCATTTCTTAAAAAGATCGTGGTCTGATTTTGGGTCCAGACAATTTTTATATCCAAATGTTCTTGAACTTGGCGTTCCTACAACTTTACTATGCAGATTCCATAACCTACCAGTTCCATAATATAGTAAAACGGGCAAATCTACATCTTTCCCATCACTTACATCCGTAAAATCGTTCTCTCCAATTTGCGTAAGATCACGAGCATCTTTACCCCGGTCTCCCAACTTTCTTTTCCATTCGATGTCTTTTCCATGCAAAGTTCCATGTGCAGTTAAAAATGTAGGTTTCTGTTGCTCCAAGGTGACCTGGTCATATTTTTCAAATATCCTCAGTCTGGCATCTTTTTTCTTGATTCCGCCTACTACTCCATGCTGGGATTTTGAAATATAGGTTCCAAGCATAACTGCCAATGCATCAAGTATGGATGACTTCCCTGATGCATTATCCCCTATCAAAACCGTAAAATCCGGATGAAAATGGAATGTATAATCATCAAACTTACGAAAGTTCCGTAATTGGAGAGTGAGTGTCTTCATTAAAATACGTCCATATTTTATATTTTATATTTTATTCACTTAGTAGATTATGGTCATTTATTCAACAGTTTTATATTAGCATACAATTTATAATTCGTAAGTTATAATTCATATGTTATAATTCATGGTTTATATTTTCTCACATTCACAATGTAGCGAATCATATAAACCTCTTCTTAATAATCTAGACACTTTTTAATATATTCCGGATAAACGGATCATGGCAAAAACAATTCACCGCAGAGAGGACTTCTTTTTCTCTGCGTGCCTCTGCGATCCCTGCGGTTTTCAAAACCATTCCGGAAGATAATAAAAAGTCTCCATTATATGTCCCGCTAATATCCGCTGGTAAATAATCAATCTTGTCTAAATTTTCTTATAAACGTGTCGATGGATAGAAATGTATATATGTATTAAACGCATAACCACATTTGACTAAAAATAGTCGAGTTTAATTATGAACAACGACACGGTGTAAAATATGAACGAAATAATTGAGATAAAAGATATCATACAGGATCCGTCTGCAAATAACAGTGACATGGTTATTGACGTTATCAACGTCAAAAAGAGCTATTACATTGGAAAGATGGAAGTGCCTATATTGCACGGCATCGATATGCCGGTTAAGCACGGTGAGTTCCTTGCAATCATGGGTCCCTCCGGTTCGGGTAAGAGCACGCTGATGAACCTGATCGGATGCCTTGACCGTCCCACTGCAGGAGAGATCCGCATCTCAGGCAAGGACATTAACAAGCTCTCAGATAGTGAACTTGCACATCTTCGCGGTTGTGAGATCGGATTTGTGTTCCAGACCTTCAATCTCGTGTCCAGAATGAGCGTGTATAAGAATATAGAACTTCCAACGCTTGCAAACCACAAACCTGGTATCGATGCCAAGAAACGTGTGAAGGAACTGCTTGAAATGGTCGGGCTGGGTGACCGGATGCATCACAAATCCACAGAACTCTCAGGTGGGCAGCGCCAGCGTGTTGCGATTGCAAGAGCGCTTGTAAACGATCCCTCGATCATACTGGCTGATGAGCCAACAGGCAATCTTGACACAAAGTCCGGGGATGGGATTATGAAGATCTTCAAAGACCTGAACAGGGAGGGACGTACCATCATAATGATCACGC
This sequence comes from Methanosarcinaceae archaeon, assembly GCA_052361145.1. Classification (GTDB taxonomy): domain Archaea; phylum Halobacteriota; class Methanosarcinia; order Methanosarcinales; family Methanosarcinaceae; genus Methanovorans. The sequence goes on along the minus strand of JBQVMC010000038.1, from coordinate 207 downwards.
ACGACCCCGAGATTGCAGCACATGCTGATCGGATCGTGCGTGTAAAGGACGGACTACTTATAAACGGAAATATGAACAACTGATCGGGGTAATCAGGGTGTTTAAGGTTTAGGTTAAGATTAAGATTAAGATTAACAAAATATCGTATCCCCTTCAAAAAGGATGGTAAAATGCATATCTGGATTTCAAAATCAAGTGGCCAAGCAG
>JBQVMC010000037.1:0-16365 GCA_052361145.1 Methanosarcinaceae archaeon | reverse complement strand
GGAAATGTGTGCCGAGTTGCTTTTATCTAAAGAACAGTAGCATCATGCCAATAATACCTCTTAACCGAACACCAATGGAAGTATACCAGGCGTGATTCCAAAACTTATTAATAAATAAGTCACATCCGGAATATGAATGAAAAAGAATGAAAAAGAACTGATTGAAACCTGTGCACCTTATATTATCCCCAACGATGTACTTGAGAAGGTACGTGTATCCATGTCAGAAGATGTGAGCCGGACCTCAGGCATTTTTAAATTGCTGTCTGACCCGATAAGACTTCACATAATAAAAGCGCTTAAAGTTCAGGACCTATGTGTATGTATTTTGGTTGAGATCACTGGCTACAAGCACTCTGCACTCTCATATCACCTAAAACTCTTAAAAGATGCAAACCTTGTGGATTCAAAGCGCGAAAGGAATTTCAGGATTTATTTTTTGACCTTTTTTGGTCGCTCGCTTATAGGTTTGCTTGAAAAAGAACTCAAAAACCTTTGAGCATATTCAGCTTTGCGACAATATTATTTTTAGAATCTATGTTGTTGTATTTTTGTCCCAAAGCCATCCCATTCTATATCTTATCTGCAGGTGGGGCAGTGTTGAGTTTTACGTATTTCACTCCTTTTAGGGACATTATCCGCTCGGCGACTGCTTTTACATCCGCACCTTCTCCATCAAGTATGATGACTTCAAGACAGTTATTATGATCAAGATGCACATGTGTAGATGACTTAATGAGACCTATAAAACCATGCTGCGCTTCTGAAAGCGCGTTTGACAATCCCCGCTTTGTGTGGTCATATATCAAAGTAATCGTACCAACACGTCGCCCTTTGACGTCATTCATCCATTCATAATAAGTTATATAAGTCCTTATTGAATCCCTGATACCTTCCGATCTTGATGAATAACCTCGTCTTTTTATAATCTTATCAAATTTTGTTAGTAGATTATGTGGTAGCGAAACACCAATGCGCATAAGTTCCTGTTCCATTATTATATCACCCGTAATAAGTAACGAAGTGATTGGTTATAAAATTTTGGTAATTATTTATCCATTCTTAACACCTGATGCAGGTGGCGAAATTCAATTATTTATGTCGATGATAACACATTGATTACTTTTTGACACTGAATATATGTCTGTTGATTTTAAAGATGTTTGACAATTGTTTTCAACTATCAATTTGTGTATAACCAGTCTACAGATGACGTTTGTGGATGGATGGATGGATAGTTACCTTTTTCTTTTAAAAACGCTCAAAACCAGACTTCATCACAAATACTTCAGAACCAGAATTGTATTCTAATCTCCAGTTTAAAGGGATCAATTTAGATTTAATCCTAAAAACATTGGTATTCGCTTCAAATCTAAGGGTAATTCACCCAAATCAGAATTATAAAGCCGTTGATATATTTTATTTCGACAATCCAAACATGCATTTCAACTTACTTTCTGAATCGGATGCAAAAATTGTTCGTTACTAAAATATCCTCACACCAATCAAATCAACTTCGGACCACACGAACTAATACTATACTCTAAAATCCCACCAAATTTTCCCATAGCTTCGCAAACCTTATGTTCTTCCCCTTCTGGCGCAATAGCGAATACCGCATCACCAAGCATTGCCTGTGAAGCCATGCCGCCAACAGTTTCTACAGTTTCAATAATATCCAGCGCACGGTCACTCATAAGTCCTGCCCGAATCGCAAATTCTCTGGACTGTTTCATGAAGTTCCCGACCGTGGGGGTCCTTTGAAGTGCCTTTAACGCATTCCTGCCAGCTGAATTTATTTCCCGAACCGCACCCGCATCCTCAAGCACAGACTTTGTAGGGATCTGTCCTAGAACAATGCACAATACCTTTTGCTCATCCACAGGGATACGTTCGATCTCACCAAACACCGGCGCGCCCGCATGCGTACGTATCACGACACCACCATGCAACTGCGCCATTACATCACCCAGTCCACTTCTGTTCTTTATCTCCGCAACATGCGCGGTCCCTGTCAACTGCTCTGCAGTACGATTTAGTGAAAGCGCGCGGTTTATTGCATACGCTGCACTAAGTGCACCCGCGCCGGATGCTCCGAATCCACATTCGATCGGAATATCTGCCGTACTTTTAACCATGACCGCCGCATCTGTCAACATTGTAACAACAGTATGTATAGTTCCCTCTTCCATAATGGAGCCGTTTAACCGGACCGTGGTTCGGTCGATCGAATCATCTACCACAACAGTAGTCTCAACACCGCCATTAAGCACAATGCCGCATCCTGTCGAACCCATGCGGCGCGGGTCATCATGGGTATGTATCTCAAAAAAACCTGTAATATGTGCGGGTGCAAACGCCCTGCCTGTGACATTTACCAGTGGGGGCATCTATTTTTCCCCTAAAATATCATGTAATTCATCAAGCAGTGCGGATGCGATCAAACGCTTGTTGCCACTTACATGCAGGGGTTCAAGCACATCCTTGCCTAACAGGTACACCTCATTTTCATCAGTTCCCATACCACTCGTTCCGACATCGTTCGCAACGATCAGATCGAGCTTCGATCCTATTAAAGTATCCCATGCACGTTTTATTAATTCATCCGGAGTGACACCCGTCTCGGCTTTGAATCCTGTTATAACCAGATCAGGATATTTATCCCTGGCTTCCCGTATCATTTTTCGTGTAGGTTTAAGATTAAGGACAAGTCCTTCTCCTGATTTTATCTTACTCGATGCAGCATCAAGAGTATAATCGGATATTGATGCTGCACTGATGAGAGCGTCATATCCCCTGTCAAGTTCTGATAATACTATATCAGTCATAGCATTGGCACTTTCAACAAACAATTCTTTGATTTGTGGAATCCCGAGATAATTCCTGTGAACAATGGTCACGTCCGCACCGCGCCTGAACGCTTCAATAGCAATCTCAACACCGGTCTTCCCGGATGATCGGCTTGTAAGAATTCGGATCGGGTCGATCGGTTCGGTGTTTGCCCCGCTTGTAATTATGATACGTTTCCCTGCAAGATCATGGCTTCCAAGTATACGCTCAACACCAAGCACGATCATATCGTTCGATGCAATCTTCGCAACTCCTTCCTCAAGACGCGGATCAATAATAAGAAGTTTCCATTTCTTTAATGTAGTGATGTTTTTGGTTACAGCCGGATGATCATACATTGATCCATGCATGGCTGGAACAATAACCACAGGAATATTTGAACCGATTGCAGTAGTAGCGAATGTTGTAACAGGCGTATCATCAATACCCTGTGCTATCTTGCCTATCGTATTTGCTGTAGCAGGTGCGATTAACAGCAGGTCTGCACATCCATTCAATCCGCAGAACCCGACATGTTCGATTTTTCCTGTCAGTTTGGTAATAACCTTATTCCCTGTTGCGTAAAAAAGTGCATCCGGATGTATTATACGTTCTGCTGCGGGAGTAGTCACAGCATAGACATCGGCACCATTACGTATCAGTTCCCGTGCGAGTTCAACAACGTGCACGGCTGCAATGCTGCCTGTCACTCCTATTACTATCGTTTTTCCGGCAAGCGAATTGCTTGTTTGCTCTTTGATCTGGAGTGTCGGATGTAAATTGTGACGAATCAATACACATATCTTGGTGTTCTACTAATAAGTAGATTGCTATATTTATGTCAATATTAACAAAAAATTAAAAGAAAAACAACTTATTTATACATCTGTGTAAATTAGATTGTTCAATTTGAAGTTAAAGTTAAATTAAAAGTAAAAGATAAATATGATACAACCGACGCATTTGCAAAACACTGGCACGAATGATATGAACGTTTTCCTGTAGTATATATTTTGTATGTGTTAACCAATCCGGATTCATCGATCAACACATATATTTTCGTTCTTTTTGAAATGTGCCACTTGCGGCGGTGCGACGGCGATAAAAATTACCAAACAAACACAAAATAACAATAATGACCTATCAAGAACTCATTGTATCAAAATAGATATGATTTTTATCGAATGAGTGAGTGAATGAATGAATGATTATTTGAGAATGATGACTGAAAAGAAAAAAGTGGTGGACAACATCAATGTCCTGTTTGGAAAGATATCGGGGAAGGAAAAACTCGAAAACCAATTGGAAATATTACAATCCCACATAGTTGAACTTGAAATTGATGTGAAAAGACTTCAAACCCAGTTCGATAAAAAAGAGAGTATATCAAAGCGTGCTGTTTCTGCAAAACAGGAAGTCGAATCAAAATTAAATGAAGCGAACATCAAGATAAAGACCATCATGCATGAGCGCAATGCAATGAAAAATAAGCTATCAGGTGGAATTCGGTTCAAAAGCATAGAAACAGTGTCTTATTCGAGATTTCCAGCCTATCTTTCTCAGATAGGATCGCTCAGGTCTGATCGGGAATCGCTTATTACGGCGTATATTAAACAGGGCCAGTCATTGTCCGACCTTAAAAGTTCAGAAAAGATATTAGGCTATATTGATGAGAATAGCCGTTATTTGCTGGATAAAATTAATTCCAATACTGGATATTTGCTGTTCTATGACACAGCCCGGATGGTATGCGAAGCTGTCGCACCCACATTTGCGGTAAAGGAACCCATGTGGAAATTCGGTAAAAGATTTGATCTCGAAAACATAGGTATGGAAAACAGGGATTTGGGAATATGTGTGGTTATAATACATGCAGGCGAATCTTTTGTGGGTTTTGCACCTGATAAAAACGGGTTTGAAACGCATAAGATAATAAGAAGCAATGTGAAGTCAAAACATACAAAGGGAGGATTTAGTCAGGGAAGATTCGAAAAACTCAGGGATGAAGATATCGCCCATCATATTGAGAAGGTTCAAAAAGCGGTTAAAGAAGTGCTTGATAATTATGTCGGTAACATCGATTATATAATTACAGGTGGCGACCATCAGCTTGTTAAATCGGTCATGGCCGATCTGGCAGGTAACATACCCATGATCGAAAAGGCAACAGATGTAAAGATTGAAAAACATAACACCGATGTAATATTGGAAAGTGTACTAAGCATTCGCAGATATCTGCTTTAAGTGGGATCCTGAGGGCAAAAGATATGCATAAAGGATTGGATGGGAAACAGCATGATAACAAAAGATGAACTTGCCGGAATTATTGATGCACTTGGTGCTGCAACCATGCAGGAGATATATCTGGTCGTACAGGAATTTAATGAAATCCGAAGAGATGAAGATGTTGATTCCGGGGATATCGAGCAACTTTGTGAATCTGCATTGGATGAGCATTTGATCGAAATCGTTTCTTCAGGGGAAGTCGAAGATGCAGGCTTAAATGAGATTTACTATATTTCCGGCCCAAATGCATTTCCGGATATTCCGTTTGAGTTTAGTGAAATTATTGATATCCTTGAATTATCAATTCGCGAGGTTGATATGAGCAAGGTTGCAAAAAGTTTTTCTGCTAGATTGAAACAACGTGCAAAAAGACTGGATGAAAAGATCGGTTCATTTTCCGGTGAACCGGTGTCAGATGCTGATATAACAAGGCTTGAGAAACGGTACAGTGATTTGCTGAATCTTTATTACGATTTTGATTTTTGGCTTCCCGGGGGAATTTCAAACGTTGAAGATAAAATTTTGGGTGTAAGTGAAGGACTTGAACAGCTAAAGTTGGCACAAGATATTTGATGTTTGTATACGAATTAAGTAAGGGATACTTATGGCAAGAGATAGACGAGATTCATATTACTGGCAGGCAAAGAGCGATGGTTATCGTTCGCGTGCTTCTTACAAGTTTACACAGATCAATGAGAAATTCGGGATCGTAAATAAAGGAGATACGATCGTTGATCTTGGGGCTGCCCCGGGTGGATGGCTCCAGATCGCAAAAGAACTATCAGGTGGCCGGGTTATTGGCATTGACCTTCAACGTATTAAGCCCATAGATGGTGTTGACACAATCAAAGGGGATATTACATCTGATATAACGATTGAAAAGATCATCAAACTTGTTGGAGATAAGGGTGCAGACGTTGTTATATGTGATGCTTCACCAAATCTTTCGGGTAACTGGAGTTTGGACCATGCACGTTCGATCGACCTTGTTAATTCTGCACTTGAATGTGCAAAAAAGATACTTAAACCAAAAGGACACTTTGTTACAAAGGTGTTCGAGGGTGATATGTTTAAGGGTTTCATTGATGAGGTCCGGAACAATTTCACATATACCCGTGCGTATACACCAAAAGCATCAAGATCACAGAGTGCAGAAATATATGTAATTGGCAAAAAGTTCCTTACTTCACCTGTAAGAAAAAATGATGAATTTGATGTCACGATCAGAAAATTAGGTTCAGGTGGCGATGGTGCAGTTGTCATTGAAGGATTTGTTGTGTTTGTCAAAGATGTTGAAGTTGGTGAACATGTTAATATCAAGATAAAGGATGTGAAACCTAATTTTGCATTTGCGGATGTGACCGAGAGGCTTTAGGTGTTGTGGGGCAGCCTGCAAGAGGCAGTTCAGTAATGATAAGTGGGTATACAGACGTGATAGAATGTCAAACAGTGGTGGAATTGAGATGAATTGTTATCCACTTCATTTTAATAACATCTTTGAAAGTCAAGTCAAATGTTGGAATGCACCCTAACAGCAGTGGGTTTTAGTGATGCAAAAAATGGCAGCAGCGTTAAAAATCGCTAAAAAATACTAATACTAACAATGACAATGACAATGACCTCGCAGTTCTTTTAGCGGGTGCCGTCACAATTTTTGATTTATATATGCCGTACACATCACATCTTAATCCTGCCAATATCGATATACTTGATCTTTTTCTCACCCTGCACTGCAAAGACCATATGCTTTCTCACACTATTTGCAACCCGTATAGCCCTTGACATAACAGGCAGTGCGAATTCATGATCAGGTGAAATTGTATGCACAAGGTTTTCAGAGTGTGGCATCCTGTCAAGTGACCTGACCTGACTGTACAGCCTGAAATGGGTTCCGAACTTGAATCCGGTCTTTGGAACAAGACCGCGGTTTCGCAGGTCTTCATACACCTTGCACTTACCCAAAAATTCCGGTTCTATTGCGGACGCTCGTTTTGAGAACTCCTTTATATCAATAGCATCACCAGACTCGCGGTCATGGATATTAATAACCCCGTTCTCAAGCAGGTAAGCAGATTCCACAAGCGATAACTGCAATCTGGTATCATCAAGCATTTTTCCATAAAAACCGTGCTCAAACAATGTATTTGATTCTTCGCTATCCCAGATAATCACACGTTCTTCCAAAAGCGTAGCTCTGGCTGTAACATCCGGATATATCTCATCCATTTCGCCTTTTGGATCAATGGACTTGACCTCATATAATGTAATATCACTCTCCTCATCAACAATAGCGAGAATCATCTGTTTGCGAACATTTAAAGCCGCATTCAATGATCTCATCAGGTCACGAAGTGGCATTGGTATACGTTCAGTGCGAACATACACAAAACTCTTTGCAGCCGTCTTGCCAGGATATCCACCTCTTGGATATATTCTGAAATCTGTAACTCCTGGCTGAACGTATAATCCCCTCTCTCGAAGATCCTTATAAACAATATACTTCAACTCAAAATATTGCTGTCTCATAGATGCTATTTTAAAGAAACCGGCAAAATCAAGTATTTCACCATCCAGCTCAATATCGATCCTGTTGCGGTATAGTAGAAATGCCGCCTCTATAAGCGTTAATTCAAGAAAATCCCCTTTCGGACGCCCGTAATACCCTACATTATACAGTTCATTAATAGCCTGTTTATTTCCTACAACAACATCTTCTGTTAATTTACCTATCACTTTAGTCACCTAAAAACCAAACAAAAAATTGAAGGACATGCGATATTTAATTACACACATAAGATCAGTAGAATAGATCATATTCCGACAAACTGTTCGAATACATCAAATTATCTGGTTCCCATGATACTTTACGATGTTTTCCACATAATAATCATTTCGGATACATTTTCATAGTATTATGGAAATTCAGTACTCAAACACTAATACATTGCACAAACGACTCTGCAAATTCCTTATATGAAACCCCATGCAGGTGAGCATACGATCCCATTGTATTATTTACCGTAAGTCCATCCCAGCCTTTTGATATGCCAGTTCCCCTTGAAAGCTTAATAGAAAACCTGGCATCGGAGGGGAGGTCTACTATCTCGGAATGGTGGAACTCATGTCCTTTAAATGTATTTCCGTTTTTTCCGATAATAGTGTCTGTCTCCAGTGTTCCTATATTGTAACTGACAACTCTTGTGTGTCCCATAAGAGTATGTCCCGGAAGTGCGCCAACCATCTCATGCGTGGATTCCGGCATTTCAGCCATATGGTATGTTCCCTTACCTTTAACACCTGTTGTCAGTTTCTCGGTAAGGTACATCAATCCACCGCACTCCGCATATATTGGCAACCCGGCGGCAGAAACCTCTTTAATATCGTTTCGCATCGACACGTTTGCTTCAAGTTCAGCCGCAAACAGTTCAGGATAACCACCGCCGATATAGAGTCCGTCCACATCCGGCAGGTGTACATCATGGATCGGGCTGAAGTATTTGATATACGCTCCTGCAAGTTCAAGCAATTCGATATTATCATGATAATAGAAATTGAATGCCTCATCCAGTGCAACACCGATTGTCGGGCGTTTTTCTTTTAATGAACGTGACACAAATATCGTTTCCTCGGGTTTTTCCAGTGGTCTGGCAGTGTTTGCAATTTCAATTAGCCTGTCAATATCGATCCCCTTCACGATAATATTCCCGATAGCACCGATCCGTTCACTGAAATCATCCACACGCCGCCGTCCTTCAAGAGCAGGAACAAGTCCGAGGTGTCGCATGGATATCTGCATGGAATTATCTCGTGGAATTATTCCTATAACCGGCAACCCGGTGTAATATTCAATAGCCTCTTTTGCTTTTTTGGCATGCCGTCCTCCACCGACATTGTTCAGGATAACCCCTGCAATATTAACATCAGGGTCAAAATTTTTATAACCATTAACAATAGCCGCAGCAGAACGCGTTATACTTCTTGCATTTATGACAAGTATTACCGGACAATCGAGTTGTTTTGCCACCTGCGCAGTACTTCCAAGGTCGGTAAAACTTTCAAAACCCTCAAACAATCCCCGGACACCTTCAATTATCGCGAAATCTGTGCTTCCGTCAGCCTCACATGCATGTGTATAAACATCAAGTACATCGTTTTTGTCCATCAGATAACCATCAATATTCCGGGCGCGTCGTCCGGTGATCTCTGAATGGTAACTGGTATCTATATAATCCAGCCCGATCTTAAACGGCTGTACTTTATAACCGCGCGCTATGAGTGCGGCAAGTAACCCGATAGTGATCGTTGTTTTCCCGGACGATGAACGATCTGCTGCTAACAACACGCGCGGGATAGATGTTTTTTTATTTTGGTTCTGTTTTGATTGTGTCATGGTACTAATATAATATAATATAATATAATTAACCTATTCAATCACCTTGTAAGTTCACGCAGTCTCTTATCCTCAAGTGCTTTTACCATTACAGACCCATTCCTTGACATGATCGCACGTGCAAGGTTGCGGTACACCTGTGCGACTTCGGAATCAGGTGCTTTTTCCATAACTGAAAATCCATCACGTTCACAATCCTGAACGATCTGTTCCTTTGGGATGAATGATATCAGTTCGCTACCGATCTCCTCCGCAAATTTCCGGACGATCTCTTCCTCACGGCTAACATTACGTGCATTGCATATAACACCGCTAAGTGGAGTATTTATCCTGGACAGGCCACGACAAATATTGTTTGCCGCATAGAGTGGCATATATTCGCCGGATGTCAACACATACGCCTCACTGACCAGACCTTTCCTGATGGGTGCTACAAATCCTCCGCATACGATATCCCCAGGCACATCGTATATCACAAGGTCACAATTATCCTGTGCTGTTGATATCTTCTTGAGTTTCTGTATCGCCACAATTATACCGCGTCCTGCACATCCGATTCCTGGCTCGGGTCCACCGACTTCGACACATTTTACGCCATTGTAACCTTCAAATACTACATCATCCTCTGTGATATCAACACTGCTTCGTATCAGGTCCAGAATTGTTGGAATCCGTTTACCTCCAAGCAGGGTGATGGATGAATCGCTCTTCGGGTCACACCCGATGATCATCACTTTATATCCCTCGTCCGCACATGCAGCAGCAACGTTGGATGCCGTACTCGATTTACCAATACCTCCCTTGCCATATATTGCTATGACTTTCGGTTTTTTCTGCTCATTTAAGTTATAACTCATATCATCACCCGTGCTCACTCTTCCTTTGCAACTTCACGCATTGTTGCACCGAACTCGGATTCAACTATGTGGTTGATACCAAGTGTTTTCGGATGCAGGTCGATCTCAACTATTACGTATTTGTGTCCCATTTCCTTAAGAGGCAATACCTGTCTTGGCCCGTTGGTCACTGAAATAATTTCCATACCGGATATGCTATCCATAGGAACAGCGTGCGGAACTCCGGTTATGATCGCAAAATCGTAATCGCTGTATTTTTCCCCAATAAGTTTACCAGTCACATTACCTGCAATCGGGTACTCGTCCAGTCCACCGATATTTTCATGGATCACAATACCGCGCTCTTCTAAGTCATCCTTTATACACTTTGCATGATGACGTACACGGGGAAGCCCAAGTGTATCATCAAGGTTTGCCATGTTCACAATATTTGACTCAACACCGAATTGTTTTGCTATTTCATTAACGGCGACTGTAATGTCTGCAAACATGTATCCGGTCTCCTTTTTGGCATTCATGATAGTAATACCGCGCTTACCTTCTTTCAAGAGATCGATGATACGTTGTGCAACCTTGTATTTCACATCTCCCCGTGATGGTGCAAGGTACTCCTTACTTGCTGCACCGTGGCGTTTCTCGACCATTGTAGCCTCTTCAAGCAATGCTTTCTGGCGATTAAATTCATTTTCGTCAATAATTCCCACATTCAGTGCGGATTCAAGTGCCAACAATACACCTTTGGTGTTATTGCGATACCCTGCGTGTACTTCCACTTCAATTACAGGCACATCAGGGTTTGCTTCCAGCACCGCATCGTGCAGTTCTTCCCCGATAATCATGCTCACACATGTTCCAACGATACCAATGAGTTTCGGGTTAAACATATCAGAAACCTTTTTCAAAAGAGAAACAAGTTCATCACGCCCACCAAATACGAAACCGTTCTCATCCAATGATGTTGTGACTACGTGTATACCGTCTTCTTCCAGTAGTCTTGCATGTTTGAACGAACAACCCGGGGGTCCGTGCAGGATCGCAACATCGACATTCAGGTCACGCAACGTGTAAAGTGCGGCAACAATTGAACTCGGGCGCGGGTGTATTATTGAAATCTCTTTTTTATTTTTACTGTTATTTTCATTTTCATTTTTATCCATATTATCTTCCCATATTGATATGCCGTATTATTAGTTTATTTATTATAATTAAAATTACAATTATAATTACAATTATAATTACAATTACAATTATCAGTTTATATTTACCTGAAACACTTAACGCAGGACAATATCAGGTCGTCAGTACCGGCAATTCCGGACGCAATAGACAAACCCTGTGAAAGTGAATCGGCATAATATGTATTATCATGTTTGATCGCACGCATCCGCTCTCCGACAAGGACCAGTTCATCGATGTTGTATTTTTGCTGTTGCAGGAATCCGGATACATCTTCAGGTGGTAAACCTTCACATACCTGTGCGGCTTCTTCACCAAGCACCATGATGATCCGGCCTTTTTTCTTCATATTGAGTGCATAAACAAGCGATTTTTTTACAGAGGTGATGTTCATTCCTGAGTTGGAGTTATCGATCAATGTCTTACCCTCAAATACCTGCGTAAGCATTCTGCCGCTAAGACCCCTGAAATTGGCTAATGTACCTATTATGTCATCTGTCCCAATTTCCATCTCAAGTGCCGCAGTTGCAGCAGCAACCATTGCGGTAGTATATGATTCCATGTCATATCCTGGCTGTGCATTTGCGACAAATGTTAATTTATCGGAATTCATGACAATTGTATACTTATCAAGTGCTAGGTTTACATCTGCTTTGCAATCCTTTGAATCGCTAAAGGTGATACTCTTCACCATTTCATTGATGGTGCGTCCTGTTGCTATATCGTCTGTGCAATTTATTAAAATGGTACTGCCGGATTTTGCATTGTCGAGCATCTGCATCTTCGCATCGCTTGCCCATGCCGTGCCATTCGCAATCTTGTAATCCTGTGTAACTGTGGTCAGGATACCGATGTCGGCAGACCCTGTGCCACCAATTGACACTTCAAATATGAATACATCCGGTACAATGTTTTTAGATAAATAAGATGCGGTTTTTTCCACGGCATGCAGGATACTACCTGGTGCAATGCTCAATCCCTGGTATATCATGGACATTGTGCCGTTTTCCCAGTGTTCAAGCCCGCGAGTTGTATGAAGTATCACACTGAATTTTCGTGACAGCATATCGGCAAGGATGGATGCGGTACTTGTTTTTGCTTTTGTGCCTGTGATCTCTATGATCTTTGAACCTGTGATGGTCTTATCAAGAGAGAGTATCTCACCTACAATCCGGTGATGTGTTACAATTTTCTTACCCATATCGCGAGCCTGTCGCAACATCTTATATTCTGGGTCAAGATGTACCGGAGCAATGACCATGTCGAGATCATCGACAGGAATCGGTTCTTTTGATGTTTTTATGTTATAATTTGCTTGCAGGTTAGCAAGAGTAACAGGGTCTACTGTATTGTATACATCAACAGCGCTTACGTTATAACCGAGTTCTGCCAATTTCTGTGCAATGATGATTCCGCCGTGTGTCAGGTCAAACACAGCGACGTTTTTTTGACCTGCCATGTTCTGTCAGGTTCAGATTTGTAATGCTTCCTGTACTCTTTTAAATACAAGATCAGCTATCAACTCATCACCGCCAAGAGGTGTTCCGTACACGATCTTAACGTCGTTTCCACCAAGATTGATAATTGTTTTATTGCTGCCTTCCTCAAGTCCAAGTATTTTTGGTATATCCTTTGTTATGTGAATACCGGATGCAAGAAATACCGGAGCTGCTGCAATGGTGGTAACACCTGTGCCTGCAAATGACGCAAGTGCATCCGCGATACTTGGCTCGTCCATGTTCATAAACCCTACTTTTACAATAACATCTTTATGCTTTTTTGCAATATTTGATGCAACGCTTTCAACGATCTCTTTGTTGTATGGAAGTTTACTTCCATGCCCGATTGCTAATACTCCTATCTTTTCACTCATGTTTGGACCTCATTGTTATTCTGATCTTGGTAACACAATTGCAATTGTTTGTGTTATTGCAATTGGTTTTACTGTGATAGTTATAAGATATAATACTTTTGAGTTGTTCTTTCACAGAATACTGTTGATATTACATCGATACTAACTCATCTTTGTGGGATTGGTCTCACGCTCATTTGTGTCGTTAGTGTATTGCATGTCCGTGAGAATATCATTTCAGGCATATTCATATATCGGTCTTGTTTTTGCCCTCATTACTACATGTTTTATGCACACACGTGCAAATATTATATATCCAATAAGATATATATGTGGCAAATGTAAACACCATATTATGGGGTAAACTATGAACAATATGTTTAAAACAACTATTCTATTAGCATCCCTTACCGGATTATTAGTTATTGTCGGGCGTGCAGTTGGAGGTCCCAGTGGCATGATAATTGCATTTGTGTTCGCAGTTGTCATGAACTTTGGAAGCTATTGGTATAGCGACAAGATAGTTCTTAAGATGTATCATGCAAAGGAAGTGACCGAGCATGAACAACCTCAGTTATACCGGGTCGTTCACAATCTCGCAACGCGTGCACACCTTCCGATGCCAAAGGTTTATATTGTACATACTTCCATGCCAAATGCTTTTGCAACAGGACGCAATCCAAAACATGCGGCTGTTGCTGCTACAACAGGTATTCTTGATCTTTTGACACCAGAGGAACTTGAAGGTGTGCTTGCACACGAACTTGCACATGTTAAAAACCGCGACACGCTGATAAGCGCTGTTGCAGCAACGATTGCAGGTGTTATTACTATGGTCGCAATGATGGCGCGCTGGGCTGCAATTTTCGGCGGGATCGGCGGTCGGGATAATGAAGGTGGCTCAAATATAATAGGATTCATTGTGCTTGCGATATTGGCTCCAATTGCAGCGACCATTATCCAGCTTGCTATTTCGAGATCACGCGAGTATGCAGCAGATGCAGAAGGTGCGCGAATATCACAAAAACCGTGGGCACTTGCGAATGCTCTTGAAAAACTGGAATACGGTACACAACATCACCGTCCCGGAAAGAATGATGTGAAAGCATATGAAAATACTGCGCACATGTTTATTGTAAATCCGCTTCGGAGCAGCGCATTGATGTCACTCTTCAGGACACATCCATTGACAGAAGATAGAATTCGCCGTCTTAATGCGATGTGATATTGGAGATATCTAACCGGATAAATAAGGTCGTGTTTTTCAGGCCAATCATCCGGTCCATCTATTTTTCAGTGAGTTCACTAAACAGTTACCGGAAAATAAAGTAGCAAAATTAGATAATGACACCCATATCTTGAACATTTGTGCAATTCGTGATCCTTGTGCTGATATTATCACGAATGGACAAATGGATGCTGTATATGTTACGGTTTACTCAACACTGGATTATGGTGCTATAGACCATGTTTGATACCTGCAACCATATCATCAGTGTCCCTTTTAATGCCGTATTTCCTTTTGAAAAATGCAAGCACGTTAAATACATCCCTTTTTAGCAACTCATCCGCCTGCGGATGATCTATATTTATGTATTGCGGCCAGTCAATAAATTGTACACCACACTCGTATACGAAAATATTATACTCACTAAGATCAGCATGTATTATACCAAATGAATATGTCTTCCGAATTTGCGAAATAATCGTATCCAGAAACCATTCTGGTTCAAGGAGCCTGGTTTTAGCAAGTAAACTACCTTTTGCAATTGCCATAACAAAAGCGTGCCTGTTATGGTCAATAGGTTTTGGGATCGATATCTCCGGATAAAGCATTTTCATAACCTCATATTCACGCTTTGCTGACAAGCGTGCTGCATATATCCATGAAAAATGTTCCCTGTATGCAAGGTGTTCACGAACTCTTTTTACCTGTGTGAAACTTGTTCTTCCTTCCCTGTGAAATTTTATGATAACAGGTGTCGTTTTACCTATGGGAATTTCGGGCTCTTTTATAGCCTCACGCACGATTGATTCCTTACCAACCCCTATCTCATCCCCGATTGCGCTGATCGTGTTTCGTTTTACTAAAGTGTTCATTGCAAGTGCATCGTAACCATCGAAATATATCTGGTAGCCTTCATATGGCAAATTTGTGCCAATGACAAGATTGTTTTTCATGAGCAGACGAAGCTTATGCTGAAGTGTTCCGTATGGGTAATTTGTGAATTTTTGTATTTCTTCTACAGGCACCCATTCAAAGTTTTTCATTCCTATCTCTATGCTAGTCAATAGCCTGAAGTCCTTGTTGTCAAGGTTTTTAAATATCCTGATTACGTTATCGATCATTGCTTGCAATAAGTATTTAAGTTAAAGATAGTTTGTGGTTGGGCTTTTGGATTGTCTACGACACTTTTTATTATATTCCGGATAAACAGATCATGGCAAAAAAGATTACTGCATAGGGGACTTATTTTTTCTGCATGCCTCTGCGATCTCTGCGGTTTCCAAACCATTCCAGAAGATAATAAAAAGTCTCTGTCTACGGCATTCAAGAATTCCCCATTTTCGGCGGTTTAAAAATCCCCACTCCAATCTTTTATGAAAACATTAAAGGTTGTAGAACATGATGAAAAATGGAGGAATGGTTAATTATAAATAATCTATATGCACAGGATTTAAGCATCAAGACAATATCCAAAAAACTGGTTTTGACTGGAAAACAGTACGTAAATATTTGAACACCACATCTATATCCGAATCAAAAAAACGAACCAAAAAAGAGCAAACTTGACGAATACAAAAATCGTATTTGTATAGCTTAAATACTGTTTGCAGAATTCAAATGTATATGAATCAAAAACCAATGCAACCGCCGTCAAGCGGCATTTTCCATAAATACTATAATGAAGAATCAAAATCGTTAGTCGATATCTTTGACAAGATTGAATGCACATCCAATAATGGATTGACCT
>JBQVMC010000036.1:0-16675 GCA_052361145.1 Methanosarcinaceae archaeon | reverse complement strand
GCCAGTGGTGAAAGAGCATTACAAATCCGGAGACGATATTAAGGCGATAACCAGTGCTTCAACTGCAACAGAATCTTGCATCGTGTGTCATAATCAAGACGAGATGAAGGGTACTTATACAGAGCCTGATACCTATTACACTGACTTATCATTAGCATCGCATTATGGGATAAAGAGAGATGATATTGTTGCTTTGATTACTTCTGATTATTGTATGTACTGCCATAATAATATTACTACTGTTTTTCCTGTCACCAATAACTCCTTGACAAGTCACACCGATTACGCCAGTTGCACAAGTTCAAACTGCCATGAAAACGGACGTATCCACGATGTATCGCTTATAAAGTACAAAATTGGAGGATGTGAGGACTGTCATATTGAAATGGATACAACAGTGCATAAATTCCAGGGCGTAACTTGCCTTCAGTGTCACAATAATAGAACTTTGGACTACTCAGGAACCAAATTGTACCCGGGTTCGTATAATGTTAAAACAACTATCCATACCGCTAATATAGCACCCGGTAACAACACCAGTACGTCATCCCCTCTCTGTACTGAATGCCATACAAAAACAGCTGCTGAGATTCAGGAGGGATATGAAAACTCTTCGGGCGGGTATGCCATGATGGATGATGGCATCAATCTCGCGCCGTATGGTTCGAATATGACGCACAAGAGTAATACAGCAGTAGATACTGAGGAGGGGGAGGATCTACCCGGTCACCGCGTAATGTATGCCCGACATGCAAATCCAAACGCACCTGGAGGATGGGATGGATCGTCAAACCATCTCGGAGAAAGAATTGATAATCAAATATGTATACATTGCCATACAGATGTCATACGTGAGATACAGATAAAATACACTCAAGGAGAATTATGTGGAATCTGCCATGGGTTATGGAATCTCATTGAGGGATATAATCTGAAGAATGTAGGGGCTCCGCCAAACGCACATGATTTGTACGGTGCGAGATGTTCTGATTGTCATGGACAATATGATAGCCCTAGTAGACATAGAGGTATCACCCATGCAGATCCAAAAGATTATTCCAATATTACTTATTATAAATTTGGCACGTCCACTCGTGATTTTGATAACACGAATTATATTGGTTGGATGATAAACAACAGTGTTCACCGGAATATGACCTGGACCGGTACTGATCCCACAAACCAGACCGGCTGCTTCGTGTGCCATACCAATGTCAGTTTCATCATAGATTATACTGCCGACAAAAAACTAAATCTAATCATCACAGATCGCTCTGGCATCCACACATGGAATTCCAACCCGGACTGTACGAAATGCCATGCAAATACCAGTGCTGCTAATTCTCTCTGGGCCAGCGGAATATCCAAAGAACATGGAAGCACGATAAATAACACTGACTGCCTGAGTGCATGCCATGCAGGAGGTGAACGTCCATTCACAAGTACAATACCATTGGCATTGCCTGATCGCGGGCACGGGCACGATGTGAAACCAGGGGCATCAGGCCCGAATTGTGTAAGCTGCCATGACCAGAGTACAGATGTTGTTCTTATTAATGTCAGCGCCGTAAGCGAGGGGATACATTCGGGCATCCAGAACTATACAAATATCGGTGTTGGCATAGTAGGCGAGGAGGACTGGAAGGGTGAAACCATCGAAAAAACAAACCGTATCTGCTGGGCATGCCATATGGATGACGGAAACTTCACCGCAGGTAAGAACAGCAAGGACCATGCCGATAATTTGAAATTTGATAGCACACCAGGTCCTTCTGATGATGACCCGTATTCATGTTATGACTGCCACAACTCCACATCCAAACCCTATATTAGTGAAGATGCAAAATGGTGGAATGTTACAGAACACTTCTACAGCGGAGAAGAATTAAAAGCCGGAGTCAACGGTACCAGTGATGATGAGGGTTCCTGTCTGATATGCCATAATAAACCATCTATGAGGATCACATCGGGATTTGAGTCAAGCAACAGCGATTATTCCCTGATAAGCCATTACGGCAAGAATAGATCAGATCTTCGTACATGGGATGGGGGGAACACTGTCAATTGTTCTTATTGCCATGACAGTTCAGGACCTGGTTATTTCAATGATATAATGAATGATTCATCATTTAATGCCAACGTCCCCGATCACAGTCCTAATGCTACCAAATTAGGTTCAACATCTCCCAGCTGTACTGCTAGCGATTGCCACAGTGGAGGATGGATGCACAATGAAAGTCTTGCCAAGCCCCCAAGTGGCACAACTTTGACAAATTCGGTTGTTTGCCTGAACTGCCACGGTGCTAACAGCAGCGGTGGAATTAATTGGGCAGGAGTTACAACAGGTGTTAAAGAGAAACATGGCGGTACTTTAAACTGCGGTGAATGCCACCTGTCCGAAGCCCGTGACATCCATAGTGTCAAGTACCTGCAACAGGATGACACATACAGCGCGTCAAACAGTTCAGTCGTAAACTGTATCAGATGCCATTATAATAACACAGGCTTAGATAATATCAGCATGTTTAGGCCGCTTGTACCAACGAACAGCAATCTTGATTTTAACCACAGTGAGGATCAAGAGAACGGTAGCAGATGGAACGAAACATCTTACTGGGACAGTGCGGAAAGTGCATGCGATTACTGCCATGGTGATACTAAACATAATGCCAGTGCCCTTGGTCCTGTAGAATATATTCGTGTCTATGAGGGTACAACCCAACAATTGAATACCACCATCGACAGCAATGATTGGTGGTGTGGCGGCTGTCACTATGAAGAGGCACCCAACTATAATGGCACGCTATGGGATCCGATCCCGCCGACTATAGTCATCAATAATTCAAAAAATAGCACAGCATATGATGATCCCAGTGTCGAATGGTTCAACCATTCCATCAGTACATACGATGACATGATATGTGCTGCCTGTCACGGCGGCTTGTTATCTGATAATCCGACCACCAAGGAACTTGCCCATAATGCAGCCGAAGGTAAATTCGGTCCGGATTGTATGAGCTGTCATGGTGCGGATAAAATGTCACCACTGATCAATGTGAGTGTCGTAAGTAACAGCAGTGCCATCCACTCAAACATTAGTACTTATCTTGACAGTGTCATAAACAATCCATACCCTGAGGTCAGTGATGACAACAAGATATGCTGGGCATGTCACATGGATAACGCAGGCACGCCCGGACCCAAAGCACATGCTGACAGATGGATACAAAATGGTGCCTATCCATACGACTGCACTGAATGTCACGTAAATAACGTTGTTACCAGCCTATCAAGTTTAATTCCATTAGTTGGGGAACATTACTTTAACGGTACCAATCTTGTTGTTAACCAGAGCATGAACAGCAATCTTAATTCCTGTCTCGCCTGTCATAATGAGGATGAGATGCGCCTTAAGACTGAGTTTGATAATACTAACCGCGCTCTGTCACTAGTATCTCACTACGGCAAAAACCGTTTAGATATCAGGACATGGACAGCCGACAGTACTGGTGTCAAAATTGTAAACTGTAGTTACTGCCACTCTAACGAATCATCTGTTTTCAAGTCATATATGCGTAATACAGGTAACAGTGACATTGACGAGCACAGCCGGTACGATTCCACACCCAGCTGTACCAATTCTACATGCCATAGCGGAGAGCGGATGCATGATATGAGTCTTGAAAAACCTCCTTTGATGGAGAGTGGTGCAGAAGACAGTGATGTATGTCTTTTATGCCATGACCCGGCCAATTACAGCACCTACATGTCATATACGTCTCCAAAATCCAGGCACAATGATACATTAAATTGCAGTGAATGCCATTTATCCGAAGCTCGTGATATCCATGGCGTTAAGTACCTGCAGAAAAACGGTACTTATAGCATGTCAAACACAAGTGCGGTTGATTGTTACACCTGCCATTCATCAGGTGCAGTTGATACTGAAATTAACGCATCAATACCAAAAGTACCGGATAACAATTACGGATTCAGCCACAGCGATGCTCCCACAAGTGGTAGAAGGTGGAATGAGACACCCTACTGGAATAACAGCAACGGAGCCTGTGAGTTCTGTCATGACGATACTAAACACGAGACAATTGCTATTGGTCCGATAATAAACATTAATGTAGCTAATAGTCATGTTATTCTGACCCCTGGCAGTACAAGTGATTTATGTTCCGGTTGCCACATTGAAGGTAAAATCAGATACAACACCATCCTTAGGCCTCAGGCTCCGCCAACGATCTGTGTCAACAACATTGGCAATATTACATCATGGGACGGTACAGGCCAGGGCTGGTATGATCACTCAAGTATTAGTAACTTCTACGATACCGGTTGCAAAGGCTGTCACGGCAGTTCACTATCCAATGACCCAACCACTACTGAATTCGTGCATGATGTAGCAGAGGGTGGCGGTAAATATTGCGTTGAATGTCACAATGTAGTAAACTTGTCAATGACTATTGGACTCCAGATTGATGTTCAGGCTATGAATAAATCAGATGCAATACACTATGACCTAAACAGGGTTGCAATCGCTGGAATGAATAAAAGTTATAGTCCGGATAATGTGCGCTGTTGGGCATGTCATGGTGAGGGTGACGGGTCAGATGCAGACCAGCCTGAAGGTCATCCTGAAAGGGTATTAAACTTAGATCCACGAAATTGTAATAATATGGACTGCCATAATGTCAATCAATCCTTATTTTATGAGCCCATGGTCTACGAGCACTTCAAATATGTAGATGATATCGATGAAAATGTATCTACAGAATCCGATTGTACAATATGCCATATAAACAGTGTAATATCCAATAATGATCCCGATCCTAAGAATTCCAGTAACATATCAATGGTATCCCATTATGGTTCCACGGATGATTTGATAAATACAACAAGCTGTATCTATTGTCATCTTGATGAGGACAATGCCGAAGAATGGGGTAATGCACCTGATCCTACGACCAATATATCCAGGCTTTCAGATGATGAACTGGAGAAAACCCTTTTGATCGGTGATAAATGGCACCTTGGCAACCGATACTTCCTTGTATTTGGTGATATCGGCGTTAATGGTGACAATGCTTACCTCCAGTTATACCATGATGATATTATAATTGATGAAATAGTGGTATCTGATGCCTATAATTACACCTATGACGCTGATTTTATTGATCAAGACGGTGATGAGGTATCAGATGTAGTTGTACTTGAATTGAACTTCACTGCAGTATTCAGGGGTGAGCAAATAGGGTTAGTAATGGTTGAAGGAAGATCATGGAAACGTATTCACCCTGAAGATAAGGATCCGGCCTGCTGGGCCTGTCATATGGATAATCACAGGATTGAGAAAGATAGGTACCTTGTACTGGATGAGGACGAAGACCTCATATATTATATAGAGAAATTACTGGACTTCTCGGATGATGGTACAATAGATAAAGTGACCCTGATGCCGGAAAACCTTGTGTCCAAAAAAGATTATAAACGGACATTGGAGATTAGGGGTGAGTATGTATTATCAGCAGAGGAAATTGATGTAAAAGGTCAAAAAGCATACCTGACGCTGACCAAAAACGGCGTTGTGATAGAGGAAGGTGTATATTCGAAAGATGAGGATATGGAATATGAGGAAGATCTTTCGTATGATGGACATGATATCAATGATTTCATGACCTTTACAGCCAGAATAGACGACACATTCCGAGGAGAGGATTTCAACCTTGTAAGCATTAATAATGTTAAGGTTTTCTCAGGCAATCTTCTGGCATTTGATATTGACGATGATGATAAGCTGGGAGGGTATAATACCAGTTATCTCCACGCGAACAATACTTTTTCCATAGGCGGATACCCTGATACTTTCCATGTACCACCATTAAACGAGGGGCTGGACGGCGGATCCGATTGTGTACGCTGTCATGACATAAGTAATGGGTTTGGGATATCATCGGTCGATGCTATACATAGCCGGTTGGGCGGACATAGCGCACTTAATACCAATGCAACAGGCAATGTCGGCACCGATGAGATCAATAAAGCTTGCTGGGCCTGCCATGGAGAAGGAGATGACCCCGGGCGACATCCCGCAGATTACCTGCATCCCAGGCAGTGCAAGGATTGCCATGTAGATATGGAGGAACCCACCTATGATGCTGTGGACCTGAGTACAGAGGGCCATGGCCAGGTTGAAGATTGTAGCAGGTGCCATGCAGCAGATTATCCCGGACTGCATGTAATCAATGTTTTTGAACCTGACATACCCTATATTGTAAGGGTCAAGGTATCACCAGAGACAGTCAGGCCCGAAGATCAGGTAACAGTGGATCTTACTGCTATGGCCGGCTGGAATATGAAAATAAAAGCCGTAGAATATTTCATAGACGTTAAAGGTTCACCTGGTACTGGCACGCAGGTTATGCCTGTAGATGGTACATTCGACGAACAGGAAGAAGATGGACAATTTACCATTGATACCGATGGACTTGGGTTTGGTGACCATATTATTTATATCCAGGGAATGGAACGTAACAATAAATGGGGTCCGGTAACTGAAGTCATGTTCTTGATCGAAACTGAAATTCCGGCTGCGGCTGTTGAACCGGAAGAGAAGTCTTCCAACATGGGAATAGTCTTAATGGTCATAGGGGCAAGTGCCATTGGTTTTATGCTTCTCCTACTCATGAAGAAAGGATTTATGTTATTTAACTGGGAAAGCGTCCCTGGAAACGATAGTGAAAAGGTTCTAAGTCTACTGAAGAATAAATTCCATGTAGACTGGGCAGAAAATGCTGTTATAAGCAAATCCGATGACGGCAATACCATTCTTGTCTCAAATAATGGAAACTCAGCTGAAATAGTGATGGATGGACCAAAAGAAAATGTGGCTGTTAAATTCAACAATGGCAGAACCCATAACCTAAACGTTAAAACGGAAGATGATGAATTGAATATATACGGATTCTTCATGCCATTTATCGGTAAAAGGTAATACAATGATGTTAACAAAGAAGGCATTGTTTGGGATTATTATTGTACTCCTGGTTATTATCGGGTCGGGATGTCTGGGCACACCGCAAGGAGCCGAACCAATTCCGGAATCAGAATCAGAACAAACACAGGTATCATCAGTACGTATACCAAAACAAACATTTACTTCACCGGAAACACTGAGTTTAGATTATATGGGTGCTTCCGATGAAACCTGTCGGGAATGTCATCTCCGTCCATTCACTTCAATATCACTGGAAGGTGGCAAGCATGACATAGGTTGTACTATCTGTCATGTTCAGCACGGTCTTAAGCCAAAATGTTCCGTTTGCCATGATCTCGCACATGGCGCACAGCTTCAGGATTGCAAGAAATGTCATGATGAACATGCCCCGATGAGTATCGTATCGAGTCTGGACTTTGAGCAATCATGTTCGAATTGTCATGCGCAGCAGATCCGGGAGTTCTCGGACCATCCCGGAAAACACGGTAATCTGGAATGCGGTTACTGTCACCCGACCCATAAACAGATTGAAGCATGCACAAACTGTCATGCACCGCACGGCACATTGTTGCCATACACCGAATGCCTGAAATGTCATCCTGCACACATGCCTATGGAAATAAATTATCCAGAAGTTATAGATGGTGAAACCTGTGCCTTCTGCCATGAAGTGGTGAGTGATGCACTGGATAGGGGTAACACGAAACATACGGCCCTGGGTTGCTCGGAATGCCACCCCGTCCATGAACAGATACCTGAATGTATGGATTGTCACACATCACATACTACGGATATGACCTATGGAAATTGTACCGCGTGTCATCCGGCACATAATCCCCTTTCTATGGAATTCCCTGTAGATACGGGACAGGATATCTGTGAGCTGTGTCATGAAGAAATCAATTCAGTATTAAGTGCAAGCAATACAAAACATGATGAATTAGGATGTGTTTATTGCCATCCGGACCACCTGTATATACCAACGTGTGAGTCATGTCATGGATTGCAGCATGAAAGGATACAGATACATGATGATTTCCCTGAATGTATGCAGTGCCATATTGTTTCACATGATGTGAAGGTCATAGTGATCAATAAATGATCGAAATATCGTATCCACTTGAAACACAGCGTATCAATCGTTTTGGGTGTTTTTTATATTTCACAGTGGAAATTTTGACTGGATGACGTGCCTTTCTACGTATCGTGAAAGAGATGTTGTAGAAAAGGAGTTCGATACATTGATATGCATTCAAAACCGTCTTGATTTCCCTTCACATGAAAATTGATCTGTAACTACCATTCTATTATATCATTACTTTGTGGATACCATGGCAGACGGAAAATGGAATGAAAAATTCAAAGCGTTTTTAAAAAAATATTATTGGGAAGACATACTCCATCTTGGAAATGAATACCCGGATCAGCGTAGCATATCTGTTGATTTTTCAGACCTTGAAATATTTGACCGTGAACTTGCAGATGAACTCCTTGAACATCCGGATGAAGTTATCCCATCTGCTGAACAGGCACTTCAGCAGATAGATCTTCCGATCGATAAAACACTTGATGGTGTGCATGTGCAGTTCATGAAGGTACCAAACAAAATTTCCATAAGAGAACTTCGAAGCAAACACCTTTTGAAGTTTATTGCTATTGAGGGAATGGTACGAAAAGCCACTGAAGTACGACCAAAGATCACAGATGCCGCCTTTTTCTGCATGCGCTGCGAACATATTACAAACATATTGCAGGAAGGACAGAAATTTGTAGAACCAAAATTTTGTGAAAGTGAAACATGTGGAAAGAGTGGTCCTTTTAAGATACTTATCAATCAATCCACATTTCATGATTCCCAGAAACTTCAGGTACAGGAATCCCCGGAAAACCTGAAAGGTGGCAGACAGCCACAAAGTCTGGACATTGATGTTGATGATGAACTTGCAGGCAACGCCACACCAGGTGCAAGGGCGATAATAAACGGCGTGCTACGATCACACCAACGAACACTTCGCGAGGGAAAATCCACTACCTATGACCTTGTGCTTCATGCTAATTCTATAGAATATATTGACACTGAATTTGACGAACTTGAAATATCGCCGGAAGAAGAGGAAGAAATAATTGAACTAAGCCGTAACCCTGAAATTTATTCTAATATTTTTAGATCCATTGCACCATCAATATATGGTAATGAAAACATCAAGGAAGCCCTTGCACTCCAGTTATTCTCTGGTGTTCCAAAGAACTTACCTGATGGTTCCAGAGTGCGCGGTGATATCCACATATTACTTGTGGGCGATCCTGGTATAGCAAAAAGCCAGATGCTGCGCTACATGATAAAAATCGCACCCCGCGGTGTTTTTGCATCCGGGAAGAGTGCATCTTCAAGTGGACTGACTGCTGCGGCGGTAAAAGATGACCTTGGGGATGGAAGATGGACACTTGAAGCAGGTGCGCTTGTTCTGGCTGACATGGGTATTGCCGCAATTGATGAAATGGATAAAATGCGCAATGAGGATAAAAGTGCCCTACACGAAGCAATGGAACAGCAGACAATAAGTGTTGCAAAAGCGGGTATAATAGCCACGTTAAAATCACGGTGTGCACTGCTTGGTGCTGCAAATCCCAAATATGGACGATTTGATAGGTACGAAGGAATCGCACAGCAGATCAATATGGCACCGACACTACTGTCAAGGTTCGACCTGATCTTCGTATTACTGGATACACCTGATGATGAAATGGATATGCAGATCGCAAATCATATCCTTAAAGCCCATCGTGCAGGTGAAATGTCAGAACAGAGGATCCACGTTTCATCAAGCGAAATAACGCAGGAAGATGTGGACTCGCATATGGAAATAATATTACCTGTGATAAATCCCGATACAATGCGAAAATATGTGGCATACGCCCGTAAGAATGTGTTTCCGATACTGGAAAAGGATGCACATAAGCACTTGATCGATTTCTATCTGGAACTTCGTAAAATGGGTGAAGGGAAAGATGCACCGGTACCGGTTACTGCTCGGCAACTCGAAGCACTTGTTAGGCTATCAGAAGCAAATGCACGTATAAGACTTAGCAATGTGGCTACCATTGATGATGCAAAACGGGCAACCAATACAGTACATTCGTGTTTAAAGCAGGTAGGAGTTGACCCTGACACGGGTGCATTTGATGTTGATGTATTAACAACTGGCATAAGTAAAAGCCAGCGGGACAAGATCAAAATAATGAAAGACATAATACGAAGGGTAAGTGAACGCCATTCAGGTGGTAAAGCACCTCTTGAAGAAGTATACCAGGAAACCGAAAGTGAACAGATCGACAGGGGACATGCTGAGGAACTGATCGCAAAGATGCGGCGCACAGGTGACCTGTTAAAACCTGACAATAATCATGTAAGATTAGTTTAATAACAGGGTGGCATCATGTACCTAAAAATTCATAAATCAGGAATAGGAGTTTTAGTTGCCGTTTGTGATACGGACGTACTCGGAAAAACACTTCAATATGGTAATGCCAATTTGGAAATATCAGAAGGATTTTATAAAGGAGACATTGCATCTGAAAAACAGATATTCGAAGCACTGGCAAATGCTACAACCGCAAACCTTTTTGGTAAAAAAGCCGTTGCATGTGCTATAAAATGCGGTGCGGTGGATTCTGAATGTGTAATAACAATCGATGGTGTCCCACATGCACAAATATTCTGAATATAGATCAATTATTATATTTGGAATTCAATTATAAGTTGTAAATTGTAAATTATGAATCATAAATTGTAGATTTATCGAAATGGTGGCTGAATAAGTGATTGGCAAAAGTGTTGATATAAGTTCTCTTGAAAGAAAAGACCTGATAGCCGGTGTTATTGCAAAACACAAGCGATTTATTGATGAATATAACGGAGAATTCAATGAACTTGATGGAAAAGTAACATCACTGGGCGAGCAAGCTGAATCCGCAAAAAAGAATCGGGAATATGTCATTGAGCGGTTGGATGTTTTAAAAGAGAAACGTCATCAGTTGTATCATCAAGCAGAGAACCTTCTTGGTGATCTATCATCATTTGATGAAATCCAGACAGATGACAATAAACTCATTCATTCTATTTATAATGAGATTGTAAGAATTAAGCCATCAATAACACTTGAAAATGAAAAGCAGATTGTTAATGAGATAAAAGATAGACTTTCAAGGATGTCACATGATAACCAGGATTTTCAAAAACTCGTTTCCCAGATACGATCAAAAGTTGATGATGCTCTTGCTTCAAGCATTGAACTTGACTCCATAACAGGATCTGACAAGGAATCCAATGATTTGTTCTTTAAATTAAACGATGAATTAAAACAAGTTGTACCACGACATGGCTGGCTCAAAAACCGTATTGAAAGCCACAAAGCAGGACTTAAATATTGGGAAGATACAGCCAGTGGAAAGGTCGTTACGACAGGCGAGGCGGTGGAATCATGACTGATATTTCAAAAATGACAGAACGGGAATTAAAGGATAAGATCAATAAAACCAGAACCCGGATTGATCAAAATGAAAGATCATTGAAGTCAATATTCCGTGAATTGAAATTGCATCGTACTGACACCTCAGACTTGAAGGAAAAACGCGATAACCTGAATTTAAAAACGAGGGAATTTATTCAAAAGGCTCGTGATCATAAATCAAAACGTGACGATGCAAATAAAAACATCGCTGATCTTAAAACACAACGTGGCGGCATACAGGTAGAAACGCAAAAGGTTGTGGATGAGATCTCACAAATGAAAGCAAAGCGGGATGATTTTAATAAATTTTCAAAGGGCAGTGTGGAATCACTATCAAAGGCCTATGCTTTTGAACTTGATAAGTTGTTAAATGCTGATATTCCTCTTAAACATGAAATTGATATAATTGAAAGATTGGATCAACTTGTGGGGCGGCTGGGTGCTGCATTTAGTGCAAATGAAGTGCATAAGAATATAATTGAATTATACGAAAGTTCAAAGGGCATATACAACACAAGTGATGACATAAGCGACCGGATACGAGCGCTTGCAAAGGAATCTCAAACACATCATCTTGAGATGCTTGAGATATACAAGACAATTGATGAAATTCGAAAAGAAGCCGATATGTACCATGCACAGATAATGGAAAAATATTCTGCTTCTGCTCCACTACGAGCAAAGATCAACCCCCTGAAAGCAAAGATAGAACTTTTTCGTGATGAACTCAGTGTATACCTTGAGAGATCAAAGGAAATACAACTGACAAAGGATGAGACAAAACAGGATGAACAGCACATAGCAGCAAAGGAAAAACTAAACAAGAGTGGGCGCTTGAGTCTTCAGGACCTTAAAGTTTTAATGGACAAAGGCGACATCAAGTTTTAGTTTGTAAGGTTTTCGTACTGTATAGTCCCGAATGTTTTGACTTTATATACTCATCATGCCCACATGGGAAAGTAAAATAAAGTTATAAAATTAACCGAGAAGGATACCAAACACATAATTCGGCAAAAACAAAAAATGATAGTACCAAAAACATTGCTCGTAACATGAAATTAAGGTATCCGCTTCAAATCTAAGGGTAACTGACTCCATTTTGAAATTGAAAGATGCTCCGGCACTTGGTTTAGATAATCAAAATATGCATTTTACCCTGCTTTTTGAAGTGGATACCAATTTTCCATTAACTTGGTCCACATTCAGAATTTTAGCATGATCTTTAAATATATTAAATATCCATAAGGTATTATATAAGAGAAGTAAAAAATAGAAGTAAAAAATTGATTTATAAACAAAGATATCTAAGGATTTATTATTCGTAAAACAATAAAATGAATAAAGTGCCAAAGTTGAATGTCCAAAGGAGTATCTTAGCTGCAAGGTTTACTTGGCAATAATATGACAATTGATCCAACCAAACATTTCCGTACTCTAAAGACCTTACCACTTAGACACATTCATTGATAGCTCTTTGGATTTGAAACAAAAAGGAAATCTTTCCGGATTTTACCATGAGCGATATCTTCTAAAGGCTCTATTTCAAACACTTACACAAAAACTGTTAAAAAATATATTGATTTATTTCATTTGGCAATGAAAAATTGAGAAACATAAATTTTTAAAATCAACAACTTTATACATGCACAGGCAATCTGCTGAATAGACAATTCAACGAATGCTAAATATGAAATGAAATATAATCAAATTATGTGTGATTTACCATGAGCAAAAAATTCGATTATGCTGAACTTGGGCTTAAATGCGGACTTGAGATCCACCAGCAATTAGATTCAAAAGAGAAAATGTTTTGTAAATGTCCAACAAAAATACGCAACACCAATGAATCGAACTTTGAATTTTTCAGGTACTTGCGCCCGGCAGCAAGCGAAATGGGTGAGACTGACCGAGCAGCACTGGAGCAAACAAAGGTAAAACGCAAGTATATTTATAGGGCTTATGATACAACCTGCCTTGTTGAAAATGATGAAGAGCCACCGCACGAGTTGAACAGGGAAGCGCTTGATATTGCACTCTCAATTACAAAACTATTGAACATGCACCCTGTTGACCAGATACATATGATGCGAAAGATCGTTGTTGATGGTTCCAACACATCCGGATTCCAGAGAACTGCATTCCTTGCAAACGGCGGTTACCTTGAAACATCGGAAGGTAACGTTGGTGTGGATGTCCTGTGTTTTGAAGAAGAGGCTGCCCAGAAGATCGAAGAAGTTGGGGATTCAATTATTTATTCACTTGATCGCCTTGGAATTCCGCTTGTTGAGATCGGGACTGCGCCGGATATTGTGTCTCCGGCACATGCAAAAGAGACTGCAAAGCAGATAGGTATGCTTTTGCGCTCAACAGGCAAAGTCAAACGTGGATTGGGTACAATTAGGCAGGATGTCAATGTTTCCATAGCAAAAGGTGCTCGTGTTGAAGTCAAAGGTGTACAAGTTCTTGACCTGATAGAGACCATTGTTGAAAAAGAGGTTGAACGGCAGGTAAATCTTCTTGGGATCAGGGATGAACTTGTCCGTAGGGGCGCATCAGTATGCAATGAGATATTCGATGTCACGGATGTTTTTGAAAATACACAATCAAAAGTCATTAAAAAAGCACTAAAGAATGGCAAGGTGCTTGCAGTGCTTCTTTCCGGGTTTAAAGGATTTGTTGGCAGGGAGATCCAGTCCGGACGTCGGCTTGGAACAGAATTTTCAGACCGCGCAAAAACATCTGGTGTTGGCGGCATATTCCATACTGATGAACTACCGAATTACGGCATAACTAAGGAGGAAGTTGAGTCTCTCCGTAATGCAGTCGGTGCACAGGATAGCGATGCGGTTGTCATGGTTGCTGATAGGGAAAATCGTGCACATGGTGCGATGGAAGCTGTCACAATACGTGCAAAGGAATCACTTGAGATCGTACCTGAGGAAACGCGCCGCACCCTTCCTGATGGTAACACTGCATATATGCGCCCCCTTCCAGGTGCTGCAAGAATGTATCCTGAAACAGATGTACCCACGGTTGAGATATCGGCTGAGTACTTTGGATTAATCGAGTTGCCACAACTCTTGACAGAACGGGCAAAGCGGTTTACAACGGAGTTTGGTTTGAACAAAGAATTTGCAGATAGGATCGTATATTCAAAAGACCTGAAATTATTTGAAGACCTTGTCGCACGTTTTGCAGATAATCCAAATCTTAGTGCTACTATGATAGTTCGTACACTTACCGGCACAGTTCCCGAACTAAAACGTGATGGTGTTGTAGTTGAACATCTGGTATATGAACATTTCGTACACACATTCGATCTGGTTTTCAGTGGTACTGTGGCAAAAGAGGGAATTGAGAAGTTATTGCGGGCATTTGCAGATGATCCGGCAATGAGTGCAGAAGATGCAGTTTCCAGCCTGGGACTTAGTGGAATCGATACTGCACAGATCGAGGAGTTCATCGAGGGTGTTGTCAAAGACCGACAGGACTTTGTAAGGGAAAAAGGCATGGCTGCGGTGGGGCCTTTGATGGGTGTTGTCATGGGCGAATTTCGGGGAAAGGTCGATGGCAAAGTATTGAATGGGGTTTTAAGTAGAAAGATTAATGAGTTACTTGGCATATAATATTACAATGTTATTAATTATTCAATTTAAGGAAATGATATCATGTCAAAAAAAGTAGTGTTGGCGTATTCAGGTGGACTGGACACATCCATATGCATTCCGATCTTAAAGAAGGAATATGACTGTGATGAGGTTATCACAGTTGCGGTGGATGTGGGGCAACCACGTGAGGATGTTGTTAAAGCAGAAGAGAAAGCAAGAAAGATCAGCGACATGCATTATACCCTTGATGTTCGGGATGAATTTGTGCAGGATTATATTTTTCCGCTTATCAAGGCAAACGGGGATTATGAAGGATATGTAATGGGTACCTCAATTGCACGTCCATTGATTGCCAAAAAAGTTGTAGAGATCGCAGAAAAAGAAGGTGCAAGTGCACTTGCACATGGATGTACTGGGAAAGGCAATGATCAGCTTCGTTTTGAGGCAGTGTTCAGGCTTACGGATATGGATATTTTTGCACCCATGAGGGATATGAATTTAACTCGTGAGTGGGAGATCGAATATGCCAGAGATAATGGTATTCCGGTTTCTGTGACAACAGAGAAACCATGGAGTATTGATGAGAACATCTGGAGTCGGAGTATTGAAGGTGGTAAACTGGAAGATCCGGGGTACATTCCTCCTGAAGAGATATATGAATGGACGGTATCACCAGAAAGTGCACCAGATGCACAAACATTGGTGATAGGGTTTGAAAATGGGGTTCCTGTGTCAATTGATGGCAAAAAACTTGGTGGAGTCGAGTTGATCGAAAAATTAAATACGATCGCAGGTTCTCACGGGGTTGGGCGTACGGATATGATCGAAGATCGAGTGCTTGGACTAAAAGCGCGCGAGAATTATGAGCATCCTGCAGCAACAGTACTGTTGGCTTCACACAGGGATCTGGAAAAACTGGTACTTACCCGTGCTGAGCTTAAGTTTAAGGCAATTGTTGATGCGCAGTGGTCAGAACTTGCATATTACGGGCTTGTGGATGAGCCTTTGTATGCTGATCTTAATGTGTTTATTGATAAAACGCAGGAGCGTGTGACCGGCACAGTGACAATTAAATTGTACAAAGGCAACTTGAGCATACTTGCGCGTACATCGCCTTATGCCCTGTATTCAGAAGAACTTGTTTCATTTGATAATGCATCTATTGACCAAAAAGACGCAGAAGGTTTCGCCAAGTATCATGGATTCCAGGCAAGAATGTACAGGCGTTTTATTGGTAAATAGTGGTGTGTATGATTGTATGTATTATGCATACGATCAATCAAAGGTACAATCCCAAATTCAGTTATGATCTGCATAACATGTAGGTCATCGGTTTTAGAAATAGTACTATACAGGTTGTCCCAGAACTAATATTTATTGTACAAGTTTACCATATATTATCCTAATGCGACAATTATTGATAAATATAATATGTATTTTACCCATATAGGATAAAATACGTGTGATTTGTACACACACTTTGACTTTTGGGACAGCCTGCAAGCCTCATTTTCCTCTCCCTTGCAATATTTTCCTTTGTCAGCCTTTCCTGA
>JBQVMC010000035.1:0-16811 GCA_052361145.1 Methanosarcinaceae archaeon | reverse complement strand
GTTGTTCATTTTTTCGGCTTGTTTCGATATAGTTTTTAAATTCCTGTTTTAATTTATCATATTCAGATTCAAGTCGATCAGCTCTTTTTTGAATCTCTTCGACAGTTTCCATCCTTTACACCTGACCAGAGATTCCACATTCATTATACATAAACATAACTTTATGTGCTTAGAATTTTTTCGGATTAAATGAGTTGTTTCAAAAAAATTAATCATGGGTGCACTCACCCACTACGGACTTGAGTGATGCTACGCCCGCAAGGTATGTAGGTCAAAGAGAAATATTGTTTATACCTGTGCTCCATCACCGATAACTATAAACCGACATCTGTCCGCTCCGTCACTATTTACACTACCTGCACGTTTACTGATCTTTGGAATATGTAGCCTGTATCCCAATAGGACAATGACATTAGACATATTACAACTCTATAACTATATATTGTAATGCTATAATTGTAAATTAAAACTCTATAAACCTGCCTCTTCGACATTCTTCTCCTGATAGTATATACTTTATTGTTACTGTTTTGTGTCGATTGTAGGCCAGACATATTCATGAGCCACTGATTCACCGGCATCAAAGTCCTTATTCAACACACTGATTATTCTGTCTTCCTTCACCTGTTGGATAAAGTGCACTTTTCCTTCTGTGATTGGCAGACTATCTACAATGATCTCGAAATTCCCTGAAAGTATGTGGTGTGGTGTTGCCTCCAAATCAGTCTTCCGATACTTCCAGTCCTGACGATTATTGTTCCGCATCAGAAAAGTTTTCGCCTCGAATGTGTTCCGGATCTGTCCATTGTTCTCTCGTACATAACGATTATACCATAATTTTCTGGTCGAGTATGCTCCCATCCAAATTTGCATTTCCGACATTCCCATGTATCATACATATTTCCAGAAGATCCTTCCTTAGAAAAAGATATATCATGTGATTTGCAATTTGGGCAAACACTTATTTTTAGACCGCCACAGGTGTATTTTTACACCGCCGTTGACATTATGGCCGACAAAAACGAAGAAACACATGTCGAAAAATCCTTCATGGAGCAGGTAGGGATATTGTTGAAAAAGTGCTGAAAACCGCACTTCACAGGCAATTATTGACAAAAAGGATAAAATAATAGGGTAACAGTTTGAGGATGTAGTTTTTAATGTATAATAAACAACAATTCAGATGTTTTAAACCGTATGTATAGTTTAATTCTAACATTTTAATAATTAACATGTAAAAAAAGGTGTAATAAAATGAGCGATATAAATGAATCCGATAGATTTGAATGTGTAGTGATCAGTATAATTAAAAATCTCATGTGGAAAGGCGTTACTGTAGAGGATGTTGAATCCGGTGGTCGCGTATATTTCGGAAGGGTCAATGAAGATGAAAATGAGATCAATATCGGCGATGTACTCTATATTGGTGCAAAACCATTAACATATGATCTTGAAGAAAAAGAAATGGAAATCAGCCTCTACAATGCTGACAACAAAAAAATTGATTGGACGCTTATCTGAACACAACGAATTTTCTCATTATGTGTAGTTCATTGTTGCGTATATTAGTATATATATGTCATTGTATAGTTCGAGTCAATCCAACCGTAAGAAGGATTTTCTCGTCCACTTACAAACGGATTATGCTTACATATAATTATTCAAGTGTATCAAACAAATCACTTATTTTTTCTAATGCTGAGTTTGTTTCTTTAAGTGTACAATTTATTCTGAAGTACACGTATGCCAGACTCAAACCAATAGCTAACACTAAAAAGATTAGTATATATTGTGTACCTGTATCCAGTGCATATGTGCATGATGCGATCTGGCCATGTGCCGGATTAATATGATTCATGTTTTCTCACATTAATATTGATGTTCAAATTCAATTGTTCTCATTTTAACCGAGTGATTCCAGCAATCTAGCAACCTTCTCCAGTTTTTTATTTAATTCCTGCATGGTGACCAGCATCTTATAATTAAGATAAATTAAACTTAAACCAATTATCGTCACCACCACGATCAATGTGATAGATGTGTACTGAGTGGTATAGCTATACATCGGCATACTTATATTCTCCTTTAAAGATAATTTAATCTGATTTTACAATTTCCTTAATATGCTGTAATGTAACTTCTATATAAAAATCTTTTGCACGGTAATACTTTTTGGTGTAAGGAGGTTCGTCGAAGTGCCGAATCTCTCCTTCAACCAGTCCCACATTTGCCAGTTTCTTGAGATGAAGATACAAAAGCGGACGTGATATCCCGATCTTATCCGCGAGTTCGGACACATATCGCTCACCATCTACCAATTCCGCAAGTATTGAGAGACTGTGCTTGTTTCCAAGTGTATTTAACAATGCAGCGAGTTCTTCGGTGTCCATATTTTTCCTCAATGTATATTTGGTGTTCTATATATAAAGCATGTTGACTGGTATCAACCGAATTTCAGTAATGCTATAAAGGGTAATTTATATGTACTGCAATCCTACCCTATTATATAGGTGATATTTTGACAAGAGTACTCGCAACAGGAACATTTGATCTACTTCATCCGGGTCACGTCCTGTACCTGAGTGAAGCACGTGCACTTGGAGATGATCTGTACGTCATAGTAGCCCGGGATTCTATGATAAACCACAAGCCAAAACCGATAATTCAGGAAGGGCAACGTCTTACTATGGTAAATTCACTAAAGATCGTTGACAAGGCAATTCTTGGAAGTGAAAATGACATGTTTGAGCCGCTAAAAGATATTAAACCCGATATTGTTGCAATCGGATATGACCAAAACTACAACATAGGAATACTTGAAGCGAACCTGAAAGAACACGGGTTTGATACAAAAGTGGTGCGTATTGATAGATCAAGGACTTGTGAATTGTGTAGTAGTGGCAGGATTATTAAAAAGGTTCTTGAACGACATTAATAACTTACTTTCCGCAGGCACAATACTTACAATTTCAGGTATGATAATAAACGCATGCAGCTAAAAGTTCACATATTAAGATTTTCGTAAATATTATATGTGATGATTGAGTAATTCACCGATAAATCCAATGATATATTCTAATTTTCAACAAACAAATGAATTTTCATAATTAAAACAAGAAATTTAAAAAAACAAAACGATTACCCATGTTCAAATAATGAACGATTTGTCAATACACTTTATGAAGTTGACAGAAGTTGATTAAGGATGATGGAAAATATAAATTTGCTTCGAAATAATATTGAATAATACAAACAAACCCCACATGAGAATACGGCGACTGGTTTTTCCTCATACAAGCGATCTTGGGATTCCTGATGAGAGTAATATATAAGCTCTTTGTCTAAATTATTATCTTAAATTGCAGAAGAATTTTTCATGGAGTTTTATAAACAAGGGTATGTTTTAGATATCCCAGATTTTATCAATGTCAAATATACCGAAAAAAATGATCCGTATTATATATGTATTAAGATAAAAATAGCAGGTGAAGACATGCATGTACAGTACAAACAAAACCATTTGATAAATTCTAATATTTATATACAAATTATTGATAAATTCCAATACTGTAGTTTACTGACACTTTTTAATATATTTCGGATAAACGGATCATGGCAAAAAGGATTCATCGCAGAGGAGACTTATTTTTCTCTGCGTGCCTCTGCGGTTTTCCAAACAATTCCGGAAGATAATAAAAAGTCTTTTCACTTCAGTTAAATTGAATGCTTTAAATCCTAAAACACAGAAAATTACAAAAATGAACGAGAAAACAAAACGATTCCTAAAATCAAAGTTTCAGGATTACTACCGCACCGCAGAGATTCATTTCCCGCCAGAGTTCACTTCGCGTGAATGGGGGTTCATATTATTTGACGAAATGCCGGAGTTTGTAATGCGCCGTCACAAAGCCTTTGGATCGCGCGGTGAATTGCAGGATTACCTATCAGGAATGGTGCCGGCACATGCATATTATTCTGTGGCGTACTACGAATATCCCAATGCGCCAAATATGAAAGAAAAAAACTGGTTGAGCGCTGATCTCATCTTTGACCTTGATGCCGACCACCTCCCTGGCGCGCCGAAGTCGTATGCTGATATGCTGGAGCACGTGAAACAGGAATCACTCAAACTGTATGGATTCTTAAGAAACGATTTTGGTTTTGCGGAGGAGGATATACACATAGTATTCTCGGGCGGGCGCGGTTACCATTTTCACATAAGTACACCTGCCGTTTGCTCGCTGGGAAGTGCGGAGCGTCGTGAGATAGTGGATTATGTGAGCAGCACAGGGCTTGAAGTTAATCGTTTTTTTGGCAAAAGAAAAGTAAGCGGCGATGCAGGTCTTGATAGTGCAGAGGTTTTCGTACTCCCTCCAGAAGATGAAGGTGGATGGGGTGGACGGATTAACCGATACATAATATCATATCTATCGGAAATCACGAAACAGGAAAATTCGATAAAGATGCTCACAGATTTTGATGGGATCGGAAAAAAAAAGGCTGAGCAGTTAGTCAGTATATTTGGCAACGGACACCAGATTGATCTTCTAAAAGATGGGAAAATGGACACGCTCTCAAAAATCCCGAAATCCTTTTTAGGGACGCTTGCAAAACAGGCTGTGTCTGGTATGTCAGCAAGTGTGGATGAACCGGTAACTGCTGATATCAAACGCCTGATACGCCTGCCAGGTTCACTTCACGGTGGGTCAGGTATGCGTGTGACTGCGCTTTCGATCTCGGAACTGGAAACTTTTTATCCGCTTAGTGATGCTGTTGTATTTTGCGATGATTCGGTACAATTAAAAGTAATAAAACCATTTTCTGTGCAGATGAAAGGTAATGATTTCGTGGTAGAGGAAGGCACAACTGAGCTGCCCGAATATGCAGCGATATATCTTATGTGCAGGGGAGCAGCAGAATATGGATAGAACTGAACTGAAAACAGCACTGAGAGAAGAAAGCAGTTCGTCATTAAAGCCGCTTCACAAGGATTTTTATGAATCAGTTAATGAATACATACGCGAACTGGAGAATGAGATAAAAATGATCCACAATCCACGTTCTGCAGAATCAAAAATGCTTGAGGATGAACTGCAAAGTGCGCTTACTGATATTGAGATTATATTTATCCGCCGCTTGCGTAAGATTACCGGACGTGCTACATCGAACGCATTTTCGAACAGGTCTGCAAAGTCAGATATGGACAAACTCCTTCCTTCCGAACGCAATGTGTATAATTCAGTATTATCTGCAATAAATATCGCACGCGATAAATTGATCATACATATAATAGATCCTGATTTTGTGCGAAGTGATATTGCTTCCCAAAAATTACCGGATGCATATAAAAGTGAAGATGAAAATATGGATGAAAGTGTAAATGTAAACACAAATGTAAACACAAATGTAAACACAAATGTAATCACAAATACAAATACAAATATAAACCGGGATGTTAAAATTGATTTGGGAATTGAACGATCCGGACAAGATCCAAAAAACATTGATCAAGCAGGCACCCCCTTGCCGCAAGAATCGCCGGAACCTATAAACGACATTGGCAAAAGCGATATAGCCAAAAGTAATATAAGTGAGGAATACCTTGTTGTCCGAATACTGAAAGACCTATCTACATTTCAGGCTGTGGATAACCGCAAATATACGTTGCAGGAGCACGATATTATAACATTACCTGCAATCAATGCCAAGGGACTTGTTAAGCGAAATATTGCACAGTTAATTCAAGATAATTAATTCATATTAATATGGTGTAATCATGAAGATACCAAAGAGATTCAGGACATACTGTCCTTCATGCAAAAAGCATACGGAGCATATTGCAGAAAGAGTGAAAAAAGGTAAAGCATCGTCTATGACACGTATTGCAAGACAAAAAAAACGCCAGACAGGTATTGGAAACAGCGGCAAATTCTCAAAGGTGCCCGGTGGAGACAAGCCAACAAAGCGAGTAGCACTAAAATACCGCTGCACTGTATGCAATAAATCACACCAGAGACCATGCTTTAGGGCTAAAAAATTCGATTTTAAGGAGTGATATTCGTGGCTGTACCAAAAAGCAGGTTTTTACGTGTGAAATGTAATGATTGTGAGAACGAACAGGTTATTTTCGGAAGCGCAAGTCGCAAAGTCATATGTGTAGTATGCGGCAGAACGCTTGCAGAATCAACCGGTGGCAAATCCACTATCACAACACACATTCTTGAAGTACTCGAATAACTTGAATAAACTTTTCCGTACAAAGTGATGCGCGATGAAAGATAACAACAATTGGCCTGAAACCGGTGATTTTGTAGTATGTACTGTTAACAATGTCACCGATTTCGGTGCTTATACCAGGCTTGAGGAATTTGGCGGTAAAGAGGGTTTTATCCACATATC
Organism: Methanosarcinaceae archaeon; assembly: GCA_052361145.1. Taxonomy (GTDB): domain Archaea; phylum Halobacteriota; class Methanosarcinia; order Methanosarcinales; family Methanosarcinaceae; genus Methanovorans. The sequence continues at coordinate 10,412 of JBQVMC010000035.1, read as the reverse complement.
CGAGATTAAGGCGGGATGGGTGAAATACGTAAGAGACCATGTCCGCGAAGGACAGAAGATCGTATGTAAAGTGCTGAATGTTGATTCGTCACGTCGCCATATTGACCTTTCCCTAAAGGATGTCAATGCTCACCAGAAGCGCGCAAAGATACAGGACTGGAAGAACGAACAAAAAGGTACTAAATGGTTACAGTTCGTTGCTGAGGAAACAAAGACTGATAACAATACAATGCAAAATATCTATGAAACTATCCTTGATAAATTCGGAAGTGTATATTTAGCATTTGAAGATGCTGCAATGAACGGTATCGATTCTTTTAAAAATATCAATATCAGTGATGAAGTGGTTCAAAGTATTGTTAATATTGCACAGGACAACATAAAACTTCCATTTGTTGATATTGCAGGTTACGTTGACCTTACATCTGACAAGCCAAATGGTATTGAGATCATTAAAAAAGCTCTCAAGGCTGCAAGTAAAGTGAAAAGGGATGAGGTAAAGGTCAATATCAGTTATGTAGGTGCACCAAGATATCGCATAAAGGTCATCGCACCGGATTATAAGACAGCAGAAGGTATTTTGAAGAAATCCTCAAAGGCTGCGATTGATGTTATTGAAAAAGCGGAAGGTAAAGGTATATTCCACAGGCATATCGAATCCATTAATGCGTGATGATTTTTTGGGACTTAAAATTCGTAGATGCATACAGTGTAAAAGATACACAATGGTAGATATTTGTCCAATGTGCAGCGGCATGGCTATAAGCCCGGAGCCAGCACGTTTTTCACCACTTGACCCTTATGGTAAATATCGCAGATTAGCTAAAAGAAAAGGAATGGAACATGCAGGAAAATAAGGTTATACGCTTAAAAGAGGTTGATTTAAGCAATCCGATATTGCTGGTAGGACTTCCAGGTGTTGGTCATGTCGGAAAACTTGTTGTTGAACATCTTATTGAGGAACTTGATGGTGAGAAGATAATTGAGATTTATTCACCTCATTTCCCACCACAGGTATTGGTCAATGAGGACAGTACTATAAAACTTGTAAATAATGAGTTATTTGTCTGCAAAGCAAATGATATTGATATTCTTATTTTAACTGGAGATCACCAGAGCACAAGCACTGAAGGACATTATGAGCTCTGTGACCTGTATCTTGACATAGCTGAAGAATTCGGCGTTTCGAGGATATACACACTTGGTGGATTTCCGACAGGTCAATTAACTCATACAGATGAAGTAATCGGTGCGGCTAATAACCTTGCACTGATCAAGGAAATGGAACAACATGGGATTGACTTCAAGGAGAATGAACCTGGTGGTGGAATTGTCGGTGCATCCGGGTTACTGCTTGGTCTTAGCAAGTTTCGAAATCTTGATGCTATGTGTATTATGGGTTTTACGTCCGGTTATCTGGTTGACCCGAAAAGTGCCAAGTTTTTGCTTGGTGTTCTAAGCAAGATCATTAATATTGAGATCGATGTAACTCCACTTGATGAGCGAGCAAAAGAAATGGAAAAAATTGCTGCACAACTTGCTGAAATGGAACAACAACAGCAAGGACAACAGCCGTTTTTCCCGGATAATACATCAAGTGATGAAGACCTGCGGTATATCGGATAACTATTAACTATTAACTATGCAAATCAATGCCGACCTGCATGTCCATTCAAAGTATTCTATGGCATCCTCCCCGAGAATGGAGTTGCCAACGATTGCAGTTGAGGCTGCAAAGAAAGGAATTGATCTTGTAGGTACGGGCGATTGCATTCATCCGGATTGGCTTTTGGATATCAAAAAAGCGGCTGTTGATGATGAGACGATCCGGATCAATGATACTGATTTTGTATTGACGACCGAGATCGAAGATAAGAACAGGGTTCATCACTTGCTGATATTACCTTCGATATCAAAGGCCGAGGAACTGGCAGAAGCGATGGGAAAACGTGGAAACCTTGCAGTAGATGGTCGTCCGACCATAAAACTTGACGGGGTTGAGATCGCGCAGGCTGCAAGGGATATAGGTGCGCTTATAGGTCCCTGCCATGCGTTTACACCATGGACTGCGCTGTACGCAGCACATGGTTCCTTAAGGGAATGTTATGGGGATATGACGGATTATATTTCTTTTGTTGAGCTTGGACTCAGCGCGGATAGTGATTATGCAGATCGAATCAAGGAACTGCAAAGATTAACATTCCTTACGAATTCGGATGCACATTCACCATGGCCTAATAAACTTGCACGCGAATTCACACGATTTGAAGTACCGGACGTTACATTTGAGGGGCTAAAAAAGGCAATACTCCGTAATGATGGATATAATGCCACTCTAAATGTTGGTTTTTATCCGCAAGAAGGAAAATACAATGAATCCGCATGTATCAAGTGTTTTACGAATTATACACTTGATGAATGCCTGTCAAATAACTGGCGCTGTTCCTGCGGAGGTCGTATCAAAAAAGGAGTACATGATCGTATAGGTGAACTTGCTGATTTCGATGAGCCTGTGCACCCCGATTACCGCCCGGATTATATCCACATCATCCCGCTTGCGGAAATCATCATGATGGCTGTCGGGCATTCAAGTATCAATACGAAAGGTGTCCGGAACCCATGGAATACACTTATTGAACAGTTCGGTAGTGAGGTAACCGTACTTCTTGAGACTGAACCGGTTGAGCTGGGAATCGTTGATAAGAAGATCGTTGATGCGATTCTTGCATTCCGGCGCAATGAAGTCATTCTTCATCCCGGCGGCGGCGGGCAGTATGGATGGATCGAACTGCCGCAAAATTATAAGTCCGGATCCAAATCTAAAACGGGTGCTAAAAAACAGAAGTCGCTGACAGATTTTTAGATCAAAGGATTAGAACTATTATGTAATATTTAATTTACAAAACTATATCATTCAGATTAATCGGCATAGCGAGGAATTTCTTGTAATACATAAAATATAACTTTTTGTTATCAAAGTAAATGCGACCGATGGGAGCATTTTCTTATTATATGAATATTCAAAATTCTAAAAAACGGTTGGACAGTTACATGGAAGATCCAAACATATCCTGAATACGATCCATCCTGAACACAAAAAAGTGATTAACTCCAAAACTTCTCTTCGTAGTCATCAGGCAGGTCAAGTTTCATCACATCATCGATACTTTTACCTTTCTTTTTGGGTTTGGGTGAATCATCAGGTTTGATTGTCACTTCATCCAATGCGGGATTTGATTCAATTACTGTTGTGTTGTTATCAGATAGCACAACTTCTTCAATTGCGCTTGGTTCCGGGGTCGGGTTTACTAAATTCTCTCCGTTCTTTTCCACTATATTTTGTATAGGGTGGCGTATTTGTGTTGTAACCGGAATCTCCCTTCCAAGACGTATGCGCGTATTTTGTGCATAGGTGTCCTGTAATGTATTCATTTTAGGAAATTTTTCACGGGTTGCACTATATCCTATCGAGCAATTTTCCTCACCGGAACGCCAGTCCACATGATACAGGTGACAGGCACTGGTTTTACATCCGGATTTCCCGTCAAGGGGACACACTTCGGGTAATGACACAATAAAAACCTCTTATAATCTCTTATATACTGTATACTACAAAAGCCTGATCGCATCTGCAACCAGTGGAGCAACACTAACGCAACTCTGCGCTTTTTCAATCGTATCAGTTGCAAAAATATCGCGAACACCTGCATTGAAAAGCCTGATCACTGCATTTCGTGTAAGAACAGGGTGCACACATGCAAGATATACATCCTTTGCACCCTGTTCCCGCAGCAACCTGATGGATTCTGCCATTGTGCTGCCAGTCGCGATCATGTCATCGATCAGAACCACATCCCTGCCGGTAACATCAAGATCCTTTGTTTTGATGGTGACCGTATCGCCGCTAATCCTTGTTTTTTCCAGATAGTCATAATCGATCCCAAGATCTGCTGCCGCACTTTTTGCCAGGGATATGGCACCTGAATCAGGTGCTATGATCAAAGTATCCGTAAGCTGAAGCGATCCAAGGTGAGAACCCAGAAGTTTCGTTGCATCAAGATCAAATGCAGGTATACTGAAATGACCAAGTACACTCTTTTCATGAATATTAATTGTATAAACCCTGTCCGCATTGATGGTTCTGGCAATCACACGTGCGCTGATCGGCTCTCCGGTCTTGAATTTTTTGTCTTGCCTTGCATAACCCATGTAAGGAATAACCACATTGATACCGGATGCATCTTCACAGGCATCTATCATCTGCAAAAGAGACACAATATCCGAATCTGTAGTCGTGCTCTGGATAATTGTTACATCTTTAATCTGCTCATCCTGAATCCGGGTATAGATCTCACCGTCAGGAAAACAGTTAAAATCACAAAGAGTCGGGATTATTTCAAGTTCCCTTGCCACTCGTGAAGCTAGTAACTGTGATGCAGGTCCACCTATGATCTTCAAATTTCATACCTCTTTTTTTCCTTTCTGTAATTGTGGTTAATTATAATACACCCTTATAATACATTGGTTTTGGTTGTCTTATATTTCTCAACGACCCTGATATTCCGGATCATAGTATCCGGATAGTTTCCGGTGTCATCCTTTTCTACAGATTTTACCATGTCCCAAATAGTAAGCAGGGCCACAGACGCACCTGTCAATGCTTCCATTTCAACACCGGTCTTTCCTACAGTTCTCACCTCTACTTTTGTGGTTATTGAACTTTCACCCATTGTAAAATCCACATCAATTCCTGTAATTGGGATCTGATGACACATTGGTATGGTCTCAGGTGTCTTTTTGACAGCCATAATTGCTGCTGTTGTGGCAGTTGCCAGTACATTTCCCTTATCAATATCAACGGCACGTATCATTTCAATTGTATCCCTGGTGAGCATTATCTCTCCTGATGCAACCGCACGTCTTACAACATCGTCCTTTTTGCTTATATCAACCATCCGCACACGGTCGCCAGCAATATGTGTAAATTCTTTTGTCAATAGATCACCTTATAACGTTAAAACAGAATTACAAATCAATCAATCCGCAGGTGTTTCCTTTGGTCATAATCTTCCAATGTCCTGTCAATCTTCACGATCAAGTCACGGGCTTCACGAAGTGTTAACTTGGTAATTTCCCTGTCCTCACTATGGATTTTTACCACACGTACCTGTTCCTTTCAATATCAACAATGATTTCACGATTTTGATCATTCTCTTTGTTCTTGCCCATTGTTAACACTCCCCTTTTTCATAGTATATAATTTATTAGTATTTGCTCAGCGATTTTTGCCACCGTGGAAATCCGTCACAGGTGGCATCTTTTCCGACAGTCGCATGTATACCATTAAACCCAAGCTTATTTGATCATGTATCATATACTCATAATATTTGGAATATGCCGTCTGGAACGTGGTTGCTACACGTTGTTGAGTATATTTGTGTACATTGTTATACAGGATATAACAACTCAAGCAATAAATCGATATTTTATCGAAAACATAAAACAAACAAATTTATTTTATTATTTCAGTTATATTATCAATTACATCAGTAGCAAGCAACCCAACCCCCCTGTCCTTAAATGCAAGGTCCCCTGCCGCACCGTTTATAAACACACCGCAGGATGCCGCATCCATTGGATTGTTTACCGCAAAAAGTGCACACACAATACCGGCAAGCACATCCCCGGTTCCTCCGACAGTCATCCCCGGATTGCCTGTCCTGTTCAATAAAACCGAGTCACCGTCGGATATCACATCGATATTACCTTTCAGCAATGTCACTATTCCATTTTGTCTTGAAAATTCCATAACCGCTTCAACACGCGCGCATGTTCCGGACGGGGTACCAGTTCCACGAAGTTCCGCAAATTCACCGGCATGCGGTGTTATTATCATCTCGCATCCGGCTACAGGGGGTAATGTCAGGTCATGAAGTCCATCGGCATCGATCACAACCTTCCTGCAATGTGGGATTATCCTTGATATTGCCGCCTTTGTCCTATCATCTATTCCAAGCCCCATTCCTATCACAATAACATCATGTGACCTTACCATCTCCAGTATCTGCGGTACGTCTTCAGGGCACAGGACATCCGGGGAGAGAGCACGAACTATCAGGTTTGGAGAAAATGATGCAACAATACCAGCCACATTACCTGGCACGGCCAGTGTAACAATATCCACACCGGTTCGAAGCGCTGCAAGTGCTGTGAGTGCAGGTGCGCCCGAATATGCGCCTCCGCCTATTACCAAAACCCTGCCAGATTGTCCTTTATGGCTCCCTGTACTGCGGCGGGTGAGGGATTGAATATTGCCAGCACCGACATATTTTTCGGCATCCTCACATACTCCTATATCAACGACCCTGATATCACCGGTGTAATTTTCCGCATATGGTGCAATCAGTCCGATCTTCATTTTGTGAAATGTCAGTGTTGCATCCGCACGCACGGATTTTTCAAACGGTTTACCATCAGGACTAAATCCTGACGGCACATCCACTGAGATAATATATGCTTCGGAATTGTTAATAAGGTCGATTGCAACTGATTCGGGTTCCTTTATTGTTCCTTTAATACCGGTTCCAAATATTGCATCAATAATAATATCAGCATTCCTGAGCCATTTTGACTGCAAAAGTCCTGTTGATTCTGTAACTTCCAATATCTTAACATCACTGTGCATCAGAATATCAAAATTGCGGCGGGCTTCCTCGGTTTTTATCTGAAATGCACGACCAAGCAGGATTACTTTTGGAGTAATATCACAACCGGATGCGAGATGGCGTGCTGCAACAAAAGCATCACCTCCATTGTTACCCCTGCCTGCGATGAATACTACTTCACTATTGTGCTGGTCCGCAACCTTTTCACTTATCGATTGTGCAATCGCAGCACCTGCATTTTCCATTAGTTGAAGGGGGCTTAAACCCAGATACTCACAGTTTGCATCAATTGTTTTCATCTGTATTGATGTTATTGCGTTCATTTTATTGACCACTCATTTTTTTATAGCAATATCTCTTTAAACGATAATATATTCTTCCCTATTTTTTGGGCTTTTTGTCTATAGCGTCATTCTAGCATCTGTATAGATAAAGATAGACAGCCACATACCAATATCCGCATCGGTCACGTCATCAAACTCCTGTGTTGCACTGTATTCGGCGGCTTAATACTATTTATCGGCTATGTGTACGGCATAAGTACCACGGCTGCAACGGGGATTATCAAAATGAAGAACAATGCATCGACCGTGGATAAAAATGCTGTCTGGCTTGCAAGAAAACTATTAGTATTAATACAATTTTTTCTCATGTCCTGTTTCTACTTATGTCATATCCATCCCCGATCACTCATTTTAACTGTCAGGGTCCCGGGAACAGATTTCATAGAATCCGATTCAATGACTAGGAGAATGTCTTATAATTCAACCTGAAGGAATATTAAAAAAAAAATTTATTAAAACAACACAAGGAGCAAAAGCTTGTCGTTTCGATTTGTTGTATGGATAATACAGGATCCATATCACACAAACACACAATGTATACATTATCCAAAAAATCAAATACCATCACGGAGATGTACATACTCATGCCAGGAAATACATTCGGTCATTCATTCAGGATAACAACATGGGGAGAATCACACGGGCGCGCGGTAGGTGTTACCGTTGACGGAGTTCCGGCAGGCCTATTGCTTTTTGAAGATGACGTACAAAGAGAACTTAACAGGCGCAGGCCCGGACAGAGTGAAGTGTCTACACCGCGCACAGAAGCCGATCGCGTGGAAATACTATCCGGATTGTTTGGGGGTAAGACCACTGGTACGCCAATAGCGATGCTTGTGTGGAACAAAGATGCCAATCCAAGATCATATGATGATATCAAAAACCTTGCGCGCCCCGGACATGCTGATTATCCTTACATTGCAAAATACGGTATCCGGGATTACCGAGGTGGCGGACGTTCCTCTGCGCGTGAGACCATTGGACGCGTAGCTGGAGGTGCAATCGCGAAAAAACTTTTGTCTCACTCAGGTATTGTTATTGCTGCCCATGTTATTGAACTTGGCGGAATCCGTGCAAATCCGGTTTCATTTGACGATATACTTATCAATGCTGAAAAAACACCTGTGCGATGCGCCGATCTTGAAACTGCAGGAAAAATGCTCGAAAAAGTAAAACTCGCTCGCGAGGAAGGTGACAGTATCGGCGGTGTTGTTGAGATCATAGTACGCGGTGTACCTGCAGGAATCGGAGAACCTGTATTTGACAAGCTGGATGCTGACATTGCAAAGGCTATCATGAGCATCGGGGCTGTCAAAGGTGTTGAGATCGGTGCGGGATTTGATTGTGCGAACATGCGTGGCAGTGAAATGAACGATCCGTTCATTATCGAAGATGGGATAATTGCGACCGGAACGAACAATGCCGGCGGGATAATTGGTGGTATTTCATCCGGAATGCCGATAACCTGCCGTGCTGCTGTCAAACCGACCCCGTCCATCTCAAAGATGCAGCATACTGTTGATATGTCAACATTGGATGAGACAAAAATAATGATCAAGGGTCGGCATGACCCAACCATACCGCCACGGATGGTTCCGGTAGCTGAAGCGATGGTTGCAATGGTTATTGCAGATCACATGATCCGGAGTGGCAGGATTGGTGCAAATTCATTATCGGAAATTTAGCTGGTTTGAGTCAAACTATGAGTTGAGGTTGGAATTTTTTTCTAATGCCCGGGTTTGATTCAAACGTTGCGATGGTATACCAAAACACAGCAGAACTGCGGATAGGCACAGTTTCAAAACACTCCTGTTTTGCACTGCCGGTCAAATGAAACACTTTACGATGTATTGACCGTTTCCAATTACCGATTAACCTCCTTTATTGAATCAATATTGAAAAATGTGGAAAAACCTATCATATATTAAACACAAAGGCTATACCAAACCAAAATACCAGACATGGTGGGATACATTATAGGGAAAAGGATACTGACATCACATTTATGCTTATGTGCAATGATCTTGATATTAATATTGATGACCTCTTCTGTTGCTCATTCTGAAACATTCCAACCTAATATACGGAAGTTCACAAAAGATTATTATAATGTTATGGGAGAACCGGAATTATATGCTTTTGTTATAGGTGATCCTGAATTCGAGAACGGAGAAACGTCCCGGATATTCATACGGTTGACCAATAAGGGGCAAGTGCTTGGATTTGAAAATGATATAATTCCAACACCACCCAATGAGTCCATGGACGCAAAAAAAGAATTGTGTCTGGAAGATGATGTCACCACAGCAATAAATATCCGGACCACTTTGGAAAATAACAATGGAGCGCCCATAAGGATCTCAAATGGTCCTGTTCAGGGAGAATTCCTGAGGCGTTATGAAACATCCCGACCAATGGGATTCGATATTGAAATATTCAACAATGCACAATCAGGAATATATGAATTGACCTTAGATCTCACTTATCAATACCAGAAAGATGTACAGGTAGAAGGATACCCGAATGAGGATCTTGATTTTTGGTACACCACAAAGAACCAGACCCTGCCAATATACATAAAAGTTAAACCCAATATTGATCTTGTGGTTGATAATGTCAGGTTCCAACTAATACCCGAAAATGAAGGTGTTGTTTATGTCACATATAAGAACATAGGAACTGAAACAGCTGAAAACGCAGTAGCAGGCATAAGCGTGACAAACCCATTTACCACTGTAGATGACCGGGAATTCATTGGTACACTAAAACCGGGCGACTCGTACGAAGCACAATACCGGATCGAAGTGGATAAAAATGCCCTACCCAAAACATACTGGATAGAGTCAGAAGTGGAGTATAAGGACCGATCCGGCGGGGAAAGTAAGACCGTGGTGATGAAAGTTCCGGTGAATGTGGGTGAAACGCTGTCATTAGGTGAAAGGGTTGGAGTAACTGTGCACAATATTTTATTTGTAGCAATTTCATTATTGGTTTTTAGTGGAATTTATATATTCATAATAAGAGGGAAAAAAGTTATTCGTTGAAATATATTGGGACCAGTCACTGTAAAATTGCAAATTCATTCTTTAAGAAGAATAAGATTCGAAATACTTTTTTGAAACTTCCTTTTTCTTGAATTTCAAAGATCTGTCAAAAACCAGTAGTAATCGACACGATTATCCCAGTAATCATCAAAAACAGATGTTTTCACTATCGATCTTCTACGTACACTTCCATATCCAGCTGAGATAATCATCCGGACACTTTATAATATAGTATTTGTATAGCTTAAATCCTTAGTGCAGAATTCAAATATATATGAATCTAAAACCAATGCGACCGCCGTCAGGCGGCATTTTCCATAATATACTATAATGAATGATCTATATCATTAGTCGATATC
>JBQVMC010000034.1:0-17185 GCA_052361145.1 Methanosarcinaceae archaeon | reverse complement strand
ACCGGATATTTCGGAGTGGGTGAGATGAAGATACTTCTGGTCTCGACACAGGATTACATCCACCACCCGGTTCCTTCGAGGCATCACTACATCTTCGAAGAACTTGCAACAAGGCACGAGGTGCATGTTCCGCACTTCCATGTTAGCGATGGACCGGAGCGGGAGACGAGGCTTATTGTCCATGAGGCAACCAAGTATCCTCTGAAAGATCCGGGAATTCACTATCTAGTGAATGCGCCGCACCATTACTCGGTTTTCAAGAGGATCATACGGGATGAGAAGATCGATGTCGTGGTTGCTGCACACGTTCTTGCAGGATCCGCGGTTATACGCGCCGCGCATAAGTATAAGGTTCCGGTAGTGTTCGATCTTAAAGACTGGTTCCCGGATTCTGCTGCGGCTTATTACAAGAATCGCCTGATAAAGTGGGTTTTGAGGGAAGGTGTGTGGGGGATCACGAAGTATAATCTTGACCGGAGCGAGAGGATTGTTACTGTGTCGCCATCGCTTGTGAAGCGGCTGAAGGGATTTGGGTATGATTCGAAGTTGATTACGAATGGGGTGAATACAGACTATTTCAAGCCGATGGACTCGAAGGAAGGGAAGAGGCGATTGGGGCTTAGTGAGGATTGTTTCGTGATCGGGTTTGTCGGGGTGATAGAACGATGGTTTGCACTTGATGAGTTGATAAGAACACTTCCGGAGATTTTGAAGTACCGCGAGGATGCAAAATTATTAATTGTGGGTGGTGCATTGTTCACGGGTTATGAAGAAGAGCTGAAAGAACTGACAAAAAAACTTGATATAGGGGATAACGTCATATTTACTGGTTTGGTTGAGTACAAGAAACTTCCAAAATACGTCTCTGCAATGGATCTGTGCACAATTCCTTTTGTGAAGTCTGAATTGACCGACATAGCCCTTCCAAACAAGTTTTTCGAGTATGGTGCATGTGGGAAGCCGATTTTGTCCACACCAATTCCGGACGTGATGAAAATAGGCGGGGAGAATCTTTTTATCTATCACGACATGTTGGAATTTGTGGAGATTGCGAAACGAATCATGGATGACCCGAGAACGTATAAGATCGATGTTGATGAGTATAGCTGGAAGAATAAGGCAGAAGAATTTGAGAGGGCGCTTAACGAGGTTATATTATGAAGATTGTAAGCATTGTAGGGGCAAGACCGAATTTTATCAAACATGCGCCGCTTTCAAAAAAGATAAGGGAAACTTTTGATGAGCTGATCCTCCACACCGGGCAGCACTATGATTACGAGATGAATAAAATCTTTTTCGATGAACTTGGGATTCCCGAACCTGATTATCATCTTGGGGTTGGGTCTGGCACACATGGTGAGCAGACCGGAACGATGTTGCAGAGGATCGAGAAGATTCTGCTGGACGAAGAACCGGACATGGTTATCGTCTTCGGGGATACCAACACAACTCTGGCGGGCGCGCTTGCGGCTTCAAAACTACACATCCCGGTGGGGCACATCGAGGCTGGTTTGAGGAGTTTTGACAGGAAGATGCCAGAAGAGGTCAACAGGGTCCTGACCGATCATTGCTCAACTGTCCTGTTCTGCCCCACAAAAACAGCGGTTACGAATCTGGGGAATGAGGGAGTCATCGACGGCGTGTATCTTGTCGGGGATGTGATGGTTGATGCACTGGAATATGGCGTGAAGATCGCTGAGCAGAAGTCGGTTATTCCGGATCGGCTGGGTCTTGTGTCGGGGGAGTATCTGTTAGCCACGGTTCACAGGGCCGAAAACACTGATAATCCTGATCGATTGAGGAATATCGTTGAAGCGCTGTCAGAGATCGAAAATCTGGTTTTCCCATGCCATCCAAGAACCGAAAATGCGATTAAAAGGATCGGGTTGTGGGATCGAGTCAGGGATTCTGTGATCAAACCGGTGGGGTATTTTGATATGCTCATGCTTGAGAAGAATGCGAGAAAGATACTCACCGATTCAGGTGGTGTGCAGAAGGAGGCGTATATTCTTCGGGTGCCGTGTATTACGCTAAGGGATAATACCGAATGGGTCGAGACTGTGGCGGATGGCTGGAATTTGCTGGTCGGCGCGGATAAGGGGCGAATTTTGGGGGCGGTGAGGGATTTCGAGTGCCGCGGGGTGCAGAGAGCAGTGTTTGGAGAGGGGGATGCGAGCGAGAGGATTGTGGGGGTATTAGGGGAGGTAATATGAATAATTCAGAGGTGTTGAGGGGTGGCACAAGTCTAAAAAAGAGCATAGAAATAGATTTTGAGAAATTTTGTGGCGATGCGCCTGACAATGATTACATTATGAGGGGAATCAACAAAAGACTTGGCGGAAAGTATGGTGTGGAAGTTTTTGAAGAGGAACTGAATTTCATAGAATCGCACCAGATATGCGATGATGTCACCGGAGGGCACTTTCATTCGCTGCAGGTCTGTGTTAAGGTGCATCGGGGGTGTATGCACATTCGGACGTGTGGTTGAGGTGGTTTATCGATGAAGATTCTGCTCATATCCAACATGTATCCCCGCGGCGGTAATTTCTCTGGAATATTCATAAAACGCCAGATTGAAAGCATTGAGAAGCTTGGGGTTCAGGTGACAAAAGTGGTGAAAAGAAGAAAATCCCCGTTGGGATATTTTCCTTTTATCTTTCACTCCATTTATAAGCTACTTTTTTGTAATTATGATGTAATCCATGCTCACTATGTGCCCCATTCAGCACTCATCCCGGCAGCGATGAAGTGGATAAAGAAGAAACCACTTATCATAACATTCCATGGAACTGATGCGAGAATATTCCCATGGAAAAACAGAATCAATCGAATGCTCACCATGTTCGTTGTGAATCGTTCGGATAGAATTATAGCAAGAAGCGAGGAAATGAAGTCTGTTCTGGAAAAACTTGGGTGCCCCGGTAAGAAGATAGTTGTAATAAGTGCTGGTGTGGATACACGTCTTTTCCATCCTATTGATAAGAACAAGGCAAGGGCGGACATTGGATTGCCAGTTGACAAGCATATCGTTCTGTATGTTGGAAGACTGCATGAGATGAAAGGGGTTAATGATATTTATGCATGTGCAGAACGCATGTCCGAGATTCTCTTTGTGATGGTTGGTGACGGAGCAATCAAAACCGACGTAGGAAACTGCATATTCGCTGGAGCGAAAAAATACGATGAAATCCCGGTATGGATGTCTGCGGCAGATATCCTGGTGCTTCCAAGTTATTCGGAGGGGCTTCCCAATGTCGTGATGGAGGCGCTTTCTTGCGGCACGCCCGCAATCGTGACCGATGTGGGGGGATGTCCGGAGGTTGTGAGTGATGGTGAGACCGGGTTTGTTGTGCCGGTGGGGGATGTGGAAGCGTTGATGGATAAGATTGAATATCTGCTTGATAATGAAGATCTGCGTGAAAGGATGGGGAAGTTGGGTAGGGTGGATATGGTTGGAAGGTATGACCGAGAGAAAGTGATAGGTAAGTTGAAAGAAGTTTATGAATCATTATATTATCAACAGTATACTCGAACCTAAAAACACTCGAGATACACGCCTTCAAGTGTTTCAACAACATTTTCCCAACTGTATTTTCTCACTTCTCCTCTGTTATTATTCGATATTCTTTCTCCCAATTCATCATCTTCTAAAAGCAATAAAACCTTCTCCGCAATCCCCTCTGGGTTTTTAGGCTCAACAAGAAATCCATTTTCACCATTTTTAATTATTTCTGGCAATCCCCTCACATTAGTAGCAATGATTGGAAGTCCAGAAGCCATTGCCTCTAAATTTACAATCCCAAAACTTTCTGATAGACTTGGCAAAACGAATACATCCGATGCACCCATATATTCAGGAACTTTCTCGTTTGGAACTTTTCCGATAAAAGTTATATATTGTTCTATGTTCAAATTCCTGACAAGACTCTCTAAATATTTTGGGCTTTGGTCTGGTAGTTATGTTTGGCATATTAGGGGGTTTGGCTCTGCTTTCTGATAAGAGAAGCGGTCTCCTGGAATTGTCGCTCATTCCTATAACCTTTGTGATATTTGCTTTTCCGTTCGGGTTCGGTTTTCTTGGCATAAGGAACATCATGAATTATCGTTGGTTTGTCTATGGATATATGACCTTATCGATATTGGCAGCAATTGGACTTCATGCAATAATTGGACAAAGTAGAAGCACCAATAAAAAAATTATTATTGCTTTCTTAATGATTTTTGTATTATCCTTTTTCATGATAACCAATACGATGTGTAATCACGACAGTCCTCTGTATTTTGAAGAAAGTGCACAGAAATTGGCTTTTTCTGAGCAAGAATTAAGCGTGAGGGATGAATTGATTAATACATATAGCGGACCTATGATAATTGATGGGAGATACTGCGGTGCTCTTACAAGAGAAACACTTTTTCCAGACCCTGAAGATATAAAATTTTATAATGCGAGATATTCTTATGAAGATTTTTGCAATGGCATCCTTCCACAGAGCATGGTTCTATGGCGAGAAGATTACAAGGATCGACCAATCGAATTATGTTTGCCGTTGAAAGGACGCATGCTTGTGGTATTTGGAGCGGACTTCAAGAGAAAACTAGAATCTGAGGCATACAACAAAGTATATTCCAATGGGCAGGTTACAGCATATTTATATGTGCCCACGCCAAATAAATAATTATGCCCGAGAACATAAAATTATAAAATATTTAGATATACCTCTTCCAATCTTTCAGCCACTTTTTTCCAACTATATCCTTCTGCTATCTCTCGGTTCTTTTTTGATATCTCCTCTCTTATGTCATTATTTTCTAAAAGGAATAATGCCTTCTCGGCTATTTTTTCTGGATTCTTTGGCTCAACCAAAAACCCGTTTTCACCATCTTTAACTATTTCGGGTAATCCCCCCACATTTGTAGCCACGATTGGCAACCCCGAAGCCATTGCTTCTAAGTTTACGATTCCAAAACTTTCTGATAAACTTGGTAAAACGAAAATATCCGAAGCTTTTAGATATTCAGGGATCTTGTCATTAGGAACCTTTCCAATAAACCGCACATATTTCTCTATGTTTAATTCTTTGACAAGATTCTCCAAGCACCCTCTATCTTCTCCATCTCCTATAAGCATCAATCGTGCATTTGTGTTTTTTTCTATTATATACTTCATTGCCTCTATTAAGTATCTAACTCCTTTAATTCTGCGTAGCGTACCGACGAATGTGATTATCTGTTCCTTGTTTGCTATCTTCAATCTTTTACGAATATCTTCCTTCGATACATTCTTAAAACGCTCTAAATCGATCCCATTTGGGATTACAAAGATATGTCTATTATAAATTTCTTTCATCAACCCTTTCATATCTTCGGTTAAAGCGATTGCAGCGTCTGCATTTTTTATCACCAACATAGATATTGGTTTCTTAAAAGTCCATGGTAGATACACTTCAGACCCCCGTCCCCAGACCACATAAGGGGTTTTAAGTATTTTCTTAGCTAATAATCCTGAGATTCCATATGTAACACATTGGATATGAGCGATGTCCGGATTAATACTCTTCAAAATCCAAAATGTTTTAAACCAAAATGAAGCTACACCTAAAAATCGCTTGTTCCACAGAGGGACTCGATGAATATAAAAACCTTCTTCCATACCTTCTTTTGGTAATCCTTCATCCAATGTAGTTATTATATGAATTTCGTGCCCTCTTTCGGCCAAATATTTTGCGATGTTATATGTGGCAATTTCCGTGCCAGCAAGCCATTTCGGAGGAAATCCAAAAACTATGATTGCTATTTTCATCTTTTGTTCACCTGTTTTTATCTGTTTTGATTAATTCCTTTAACATACTAATGTCATCTTCAGAAAAGAACTTTGTTAGATGCAAAACAGCAAAGTATAGTATCCCTGCCATTGGAATCAAGAAAACCAATGACAAACTTCCGAAAAAGAAGATAAAAGCACCCATTATTATGCAAGCGCATGATGGTTTTACGGCGATTTTGTGAACCGGCAATGTACAAAGATATTTCGATATAAAATAATAGCTCAATAGGAAGAGTGTCGCTTCTGTAACCACTGTTGCAATGGATGCCCCCACATAACTAAATTTTGGAATTAATAATAAATTCAATGTTATATTCATAAATACACACACCGACCCAGTGAATAGGCTAAGTCTCTCTTTGTTTATGCTTACTAATACCGTGCCAAGTGGGTAGTTTAGAAACCTGAACAGGGTTGCCCAGACAAGAATTTGGATGGCTATGATTGAATTTAAAAAAGGTTCTCCATACAATAATAAAATAATTTTGTCTGATAATAAAGTTGTTCCAACCGCAATCGGTAAACCTAAACAGAATAAATATTTAACTGATTTTTCATAAGATGTTTTTAATGCGTTTTCCGATGAAATAAAGAATCGTGACATAACCGGGTAAAGCGATATCATAAGCATAGCGGGAATAAATGCTAATGGTTCTGTTAATCTATATGCAGCACTATACCATCCAACTACCGCATCCCCTTCCATCATAGAAAGCATAACAATATCGATGCGGAAATGAATTATGCCGAGAATGCCGATCAATCCAAAAGGAAGTGCTTTTTTTATAGTCTGTCCACAAAATTTCAGATCAATCGCAAACCTTGGTTTCGCAAACTTTTTAATGACAATCGAAAGCAAGAATAAAAAAGTAATTGTACTTCCAACAACATAAATTGATACAAATTCGAGCAGCCCATAACCAGAAAATAGAACGAATAATCCCAGAATTAAGACAACCAGAGACGCTATAATTTGTGCAATCGCTTCATACTCCATTCTTTCAAATGCACGAATTATCGAATTGAAGAAGTCTGAAAATGAGGAGAGGATTAAAGTAAACCCTATAATGTATACTGCCATCATCGTATCATATGGATAATCCATTAAGTTAATCGCAATAATGATCACGCCAAACGTTATAACAGACAGAATCAATTTGATGCAGAAAATATTGTCAAGATATTTTGATGCTAACTCTTTATCTCTTGCAACCTCTCGCACGGTTAAATTTCTTAATCCCATGTTAGATAATACCATAAAGATAGAGGTGAAGGCAAGGGCAAACGAGTATTTCCCAAAGTTCACATCGCCCAAGTAACGCGCAGCATAGATGATTAAAATAAGTCCCATGACCTTGCTGAGTATACTCGACAGTATCAAAACGCCGGTATTCTTGGCAACTCTTTTAGTGGTGGTCATAAGAATACTCCTTATTTGTATAATACATAGTTCACTACCACATAAGGTTAAGATATTATGTTTAAGATTAAATCAGCAACTTTTAGTATAACTCTTCTAACTATTGCTTTTAAAATAAAAAATATATAAAAAAATAATAAGAATAATTTGCCAAAAATAGTAAAATTCTTTAAAGACATGATTTTTAAAAATGATTTTAAAGCAACTAAAACACCTTGTTTTAAATACATAACATATCTAAATGGTTGTTTGCGTAAAACACTGACTTCTAATAAAAATCTCTTTAAATAACTATTTGGAAAAAGCATTTTAGAATTTTGGAACATATCTCCTAAGAGCCCGTCATACCCATAGCCCCAATTTTTTTTAGCACCTTCTGTAACTTTAACAGGATAAGTCGTTAAATGAATTGATTTGCCCCTCATACAGTTAAACCCAACAAAGTACATAAAAGGATATAAATTAGCCCCCCCATTGCTAACATAACTTTCTAAAGTGTTTTCCCTGAGTAATGTAACGCCACTTAACTGATTTCCAAACTTAAACATATATAATGTTGCTTTAAATCCTTTGTCAAATTCTCGGATTGGGAACCCAATATTTTTTCCTCTAATAATTTCGTTATTCTTTGTTACTGCTAAAATACCAGGAACAATACAAGATAAATCTTGCTGCTTCACCTTCTCAACAACACTTTTTAAATATTCTTTTTGAATATAATCGTCATCTCCTATATACATCACATATTTAGCATCTGATTTTTCAAGTACAAAAAGTGCATTTTTTTCAAGACCTATATTTTTACCTTGCCGGTAAAGTGTTATCTTTGTATTTAGTCCATTTGATAATTCTTCTATCTCTTTAAAAGTATTATCAGTCGAACAATTATCTGATACTATGATTTCTACATCATCTGATATATTTAACTTATTGATATATTCATCAAGTAGTTTTATGTTATAAATTACCTCCTTTTCCCTATTATATGTCAGTATCAGTATCGAAAGTAATTTGCTCATTTTATCTCTTCCAAAACTTCATCATATACTTTTAGTATATCTTTGTTTCTTTTTTCTATAGAAAACTCTTGCTGTTGATATTTTTGTGATTCTATGCTCATACTTTTGAGCAATTCTCTATCATTTATCAAAATTTCTATTTTTGATACCATTTCTTCAATCATATCTTCAAATTCCCCATTTTCAAACATTTCTTTTGCTATTTGTTGAAATTCATCCCATGTTTTCCATTTGATTCCGAATTCGCCATCATACATAGATAAGGGGGTCTCTACTAAAAAGCCTGTTTCACCCTCTAAAATCAGTTCATCTTTGTCATAAATATCGGTAGCTATCATGGGTACTCCATAAGCCATGCACTCTTGGTACACCCCAAAAGAATCGTGCAAGCATGGAAAAAGAAAAACATGAGCTTCACCGTATAATTTAGCCCTTACATTAGAGTCCAGTGCGGGGGTTCTTATATGATTAATACCACTTGGCAATGAATAATTTTTAGGCACGTCACCGCATACCAAATCCATTTCTACAAAATAATATTTCGCTCTTATTCTCTTAAATATTTCTATCGCCAGATGAGTTCCCTTGCCCCAAAACTTATTGCCAATATTTAAAATCTTAAATTTCCCGTTGGCAACGAACTTTTTTTCGGGTTTTTTTTCATACGGAGGATGAATGATCTCTACTTTTCTAATGATATCATTAGATTCAAAATATCTTTGTAATTCCCTTTTCGCTCCAATCGTTGGAACGATTATCCTCTTACACAAACTATTTTCTAATCCTATCCCGATTTCATCCACGGAATTAAGCATATATTCGTAATCTCTTGACTTTCCGCTCAAATGAAGGAGATGCTCGGCCTCCACAATAAACGGCTTGTAAATTATTCTTGGAAATCTATTGAAAAAATGATTTAGATTAGAAACGATGCTAAATGTATATTTAACAGGTGGATGAGTTTGGTATGTTGACCATATTGGATGAGCTGACTTATCAATATATATTCTCCTATGGTCCTCAAAATAGTTTTTTGCTTTTGAAATGAATTCAGTTATCTTCATATTGATACCCCCTTAACAGTCTTGATCAATTACCTCAGATACCCACCCGACCATTCTTGTGACACCCTCACGAGAAGTTACCCGTGGTTCCCACATAAGCAGTCGTTTTGCCTTAGCTAAATTCGCCACAAAAACCCGCTGATCGCTCTTGCGCACGGGAAGTTGAGTGTGGTGTAGTTTGACATCAGTTAATTCTTCCAGCAACGCGAAAAGTTCCAGCAGCGACAGGCTATGTTCCATGCCACCGCCAATATTAAAGGCTTGTCCCTTGGCTTGGTCAATATATTCCACGGCGGCAAAGTAGAGCCGCTTCACGTCGTCTGCATGCAGCACATCCCGCACCTGTTTGCCGTTACCAGAAATCGTAAATGGTTCCTTAAGAGTTCCTCGCTTAGTTTCTAATGCCTGCTGGCAAAACCATCCTATCCATCCTTGGTCGTATGTGGAAAACTGACGCCCACCATACATGGAAGAGTGACGAAACACGACAGTCTTAAGGTCAAAGATGCGGGCGTAATCTATCATGTATTGGTCTGCTGCACCTTTTGAACAGCCGTAAGGAGAATGAAAATCCAATTTCAAATTCTCATCAAATCCGTGCGGATGATCTGCGGCAACATATCTCGTCTCTGTCTCTTGATAATTCAAATGTTCCAGGTCGCCATATACTTTGTTTGTAGAAGAATAAATGACAATACTATCGGGTGAATATTTTCTAACAGATTCGAGTATATTCAGTGATCCGAGTGCATTGACCTCAAAATCCATTCTCGGACTTTCAAGCGATGTTGTCATGGCTACCTGCCCAGCTAAATGGAATATTACATCAGGTTTTATAGATTTTATCGCATTCTCAACATCGTTCCAATTTCTTATGTCTGCGTGAATAAACTTAAAATCTCCTTTGCTCCTGAGCCACTCAATGTTTTTATAAGAATTTTCTCTATACAGATTGTCAAATACATATAGGTCTTCACCTTTAGCCAGAACCTCTGAGGCTAAGTTTGAACCCAAAAACCCACACCCGCCCGTGATTAAATATTTCATACTACCCCCCGCTTTTCAATGAACTCATCTATTTTATCTATGGTATATGTAATCATCTCTGAAGTCATCCCCGGATAAACTCCTATCCAAAATGTGTTATTCATTATAAAATCCGTATTTTCAAGACCGCCATATACGCGATACTTCACATTCTCAAAACTTGGATGCCGAATGATATTTCCGGCAAAAAGCATTCGTGTTGCAATCTTATTATCTTCTAAATGTTTTACGATGTCATCTCGAGTAAAGCCGGAAGTTTCTTTAACTGTAATCGGAAATCCAAACCAACTGGGATCTGCTTTTGGTTCTACTTCTGGCAAAATAAAATAATTTTCATATTTCTTCAAGTCGTCATACAATAATTTAAAATTCTTCTTGCGTGCTTCGATAAACGAGGGTAACTTCTTAAGTTGTGCAACTCCAATTGCCGCCTGCATATCAGTGATTTTTAAATTATAGCCTATATGCGAATAAATATATTTATGGTCATAGCCATAAGGTAATGTGCCCAACTGCCATCCAAACCTTTTACTACAGGTATTATCCTGCCCCGGTTCACACCAACAATCTCGCCCCCAATCTCTAAAAGATTCAATCAACCTCCTTAGCTGAGCATCGTTGGTTACCAATGCACCACCTTCTCCCATCGTGATATGATGTGCAGGATAGAAACTAAAAGTGGCTATGTGCCCAAAGGTTCCAGTGTATTTTTCACTATATTTAGATCCAAGAGCATCACAATTATCTTCTATCAGCCAGAGATCATATTCCTCGCATATTTCTGAAATTTTATCGAGATTGAAAGGATTACCAAGGGTATGAGCTAAAAAAATAGCCTTGGTCTTATCAGACAAAGCATCTTCAATTTTATCTATTTGGATATTATAAGTCCCAACATCTACATCTATAAAAACAGGAATCAGGCTATTCTGTATAATCGGATTTACAGTGGTAGGAAAAGCACATGCAGTAGTTATTATTTCATCACTGGGTTTAAATCTTCGTTCCCCCAATTTGGGTGAAGTTAAAGCAGATATAGCTAAAAGATTAGCAGATGACCCAGAGTTGGTTAAAATACAATGCTTCGCTCCCAAAAATTTTGCAAACCTCTCCTCAAATTGTTTTGCAAATCTACCCGCAGTTAACCAGAAATCCAAACTTGAATCTACTAATGTCTTTAGCTCTTCTTCATCATACACACGTCCAGCATAGTGAATATAGGTCTCACCGGGAACGAAATCTTCGACTTTTTTGTGAACCGCATCGTAATGTTTCTCAACTATACTATGAACCAACCGCCTGAGTATTTCATCTATTTTGTAAACGCCAATCCTGCCCACCTTTTGAACAATCGACTCTCTTTTCATGAGTAACATTCTGCCAGTTGTGACAAAATAATCTTGCAACAGGCTGCCCTCAATCAAATCATTCTCACTGATTTTGATTAAATGTAGATAATCCGGATCTTCTTTGGACATCATACAAAAAATCTGAATCTCATTGCCTTTGACATCATAAATTAAGCCTAACTCATTTCTTCCTGCACGTTGACCATGAGCGTAGTCAACCGCAACCACATCACCCAATTCAAGCTTCTGCACGTTTCCAATGTTCCTTATTCCTTTCATTCTAAAGCCCCTCTTTTCTATAATTTACGAAATCCATGATCTCTTTCACGGTGATTTCATACAACTCTTCTTTTCTTATACCATTATAAAAATTCTTATACCAATTAATAGTCTTTTCGACCGCTTCATATACCCCATAAATTGGCTTCCAACCAAGCATCACTTTGGCTTTGCTCGCATCTAACTTCAAGAGACTGGCTTCGTGTGGATGATTTAGGGCGTCTGTTACACATGAACCGCTACTCCAATATTTTATTACAAGTTTAACTAACTCCCCCACTGTTATTATGCTTTCATCGTTTGGACCGAAATTCCAGGCACTACTATACTTGACTCCGTCTCCGTACATCAAAGCTCCAAGCAATAAATAACCTGATAAAGGTTCCAGAACATATTGCCATGGTCTTGTTGCTTGTGGATTGCGAATGACAATTGCTTTATTTTGAGAAAGCGATCTTATGCAATCCGATATAATTCTATCTTCTCCCCAATCCCCCCCACCTATCACATTTCCCGCCCTCACTGAGGATAAGGCAACATTATGTTTTTCTCCATAATCATCAGGATTAAAGAAAGACATCCTGTAAGCAGCGGTTACAAGTTCAGCACAACCCTTACTTGAGCTATAAGGGTCATACCCGCCCACGGGGTCTGTTTCTCTGTAGCCATAAACCCATTCCCTGTTTTCATAACACTTATCACTGGTAACAATAATGCAGACCCTCACCTTTTTTGTTTTCCTTACCGCTTCCAGAACATTTACTGTTCCCATCACATTTGTTTCGTAAGTAAGTTTTGGCTCTTTATAGGAAAGCCTCACTAATGGCTGCGCTGCCAGATGGAAAACAAATTCAGGTTGATATTTCTCAAAAACAGAAAACAGGCGCTCTTCATCTCTAACATCGCCAATGATATGTGTTATTTTTTCATCCAAGCTTAAGGCTTCAAATAAATTCGGTTTCGTTGGTGGTTCTAAAGCATAACCAATCACATCTGCCCCTAGTTCTTTTAACCATAACGATAACCAAGAACCTTTAAAACCTGTATGCCCCGTGATTAGAATTCGTTTTCCTTTATATGCACCTTGTAAGTAGTCATCCATACCTTCAAACCTCCTTTCCCAGTTTATACCATCTTACCATATTTTTTATCCCCTTTTCTAAAGGTGTTTTAGGCTGGAAGCCTAATACATTTTTAGCTTTCTCTATATCAGCTACCGAGTACATTATCTCATCAGATCGATATGGTAATGCTCCAAATTGAAGAAGATTTTCGCTTACATCCAATTGTTTAGCCATGTTTAAAGCAATCTCTTTCAATGGAATTCCGTTTCCAGAGCCTATGTTTATAATCTCTACCACATTTTTTAATGGAACTGCTGCCGCCATAATATAAGCATCGATAAGGTCATCTACGTATAAATAATCTCTTACCTGTTCACCACCCGTCATTTGCACTGGAAGTCCTCTACTTAACTTATCTATTACCTGCGGGAAAAATTTATGCCCCCCTTCAAGCTCACCGAATATGCCAAATGGTCGCAAAATAACTAAATTCCCGTGTTGCGCTTGCTTAGACATAAACAATAACAATTGCACAGAAGCGAATTTTGTTATGCCATAAACACTCGCCGGATTGAGTAAATCACCTTCAGATAGTGGCTTATTCTCATGCCCATATTCTAAAGAAGTGCCGGTGTGAACAAATCTAAATCCTTTATTTTCGAGGAATGATTCAAATAAATTAACAGTTGCATTAATGTTGATATTAACAGATTGATATATATTCTGTTGCCGATAATCCACCCCGTATGCAGCTAAGTGGAATATGACCTCGGGTTCTATTTTTTTGATTAAACTTTTCACACCATCAAAATCTGTTAGGTCTATTGTATGGCAAATGCAATTATCCACAACATCTTCAATACGCCATAATGAACTGCTTTTTCTAACCGAAATATGGACTTCACATCCTTCTTTGATCAAACGCTTTAATAGATGTGAGCCAACAAAACCTGTAGCACCGGTAAGAAATACTCTTCTTCCAACCAAATCCGAACAAAATGCTTTTTCATTCATGTCTTTACAGGTAATTAATCCAGAATGCTTTATCGGATGCCCACAGTTTGTTCAGATATTCCAGATCCCTAATGGTATCCATACACATCCAATCCC
Organism: Methanosarcinaceae archaeon; assembly: GCA_052361145.1. Taxonomy (GTDB): domain Archaea; phylum Halobacteriota; class Methanosarcinia; order Methanosarcinales; family Methanosarcinaceae; genus Methanovorans. The sequence continues at coordinate 3,009 of JBQVMC010000034.1, read as the reverse complement.
CAAGATGTTTATATACCATCAATTCACCTTCTTCCGCCAGTTTGTCCAGCGTTCCGATTTCAAGGTCGCATGAATCGTCGTTAGTCAAATAATCAAATATTCTTTTATTAAAAACAAAGAATCCGCCATTTATCAAACCTTCTTTTGCTTGAGGTTTTTCAATGAACTTAATTACGTTGTTCCCATCAATTGAGAGCGTTCCGAAACGTGAAGAGGGCATTACTCCAGTAAGTGTGGCAATTTTGCCATGACTATTATGAAACGCAAGAAGATCATGGATATTAATATTTGCAACACCATCACCATAAGTTGTCATAAATGTATCAGAATCTATGTACTTCTCGACTCTCTTCAATCTGGCACCTTTTAAGGCATTTCCCCCAGTGTTGACTAATGTAATCTTCCAATCAACCTCTTCATGTGTATTGTGGAATTCTACCTTGCGTTTTCCAAGTTCTATGGTAAAATCATTATTTAAAATCCCATAATTATGGAAATATTCTTTTATCATCTCACCCTTATATCCAAGGCATAAGGTGAAATCTTTGAAACCATAATGACTGTATATTTTCATAATATGCCAGAGTATGGGTCTACCACCTATCTCCACCATCGGTTTCGGACGATATTCTGTCTCTTCTTTGAGGCGAGTCCCAAGACCGCCGCAGAGGATTACGACTTTAAGATTTTGGTTCATACTTTTACCCTCTATCTCCTTTTAGATTATTAGAATACTTACACATATACATACATAAAAACATTTGTAGCCCATAACCATTTATCATCCTTTTTGTAAACTGGGCATTGTCCTCTTATTTCTGATACTTCGGTTATTAGCTTCAGCACGGACATTCACAACCTCCTATAATAAAACCCCATCCCTTCCACCACCCCAGCATCAAACACCCCCGCACATCAACCACCACCGCCCCCTCATCCATAAACCCACGCAGATCCTCAAGCCCCATCCCCCGAAACTCATCATGCACCACCGTCACAATCACACCATCCACGCCCTTCGGGCAGTAATCTGTAATCTGTAACAGGTCATCCAGAGCCCTCACACCAAACCCCTCAATCTCCTCCCGCTTAAGCAAAGGATCCCACCCATAAACCTCAACCCCAAACTCCCGGAGCCCCTCAACAATCCCTCTCGCAGGCGACTCCCTTATATCAGCCACATTCTCCTTATACGCCAGACCCATAATCAACACCTTCGACCCCTTGATCACTTTCCCTGCCTCGTTCAAGCCCCGGATCATCATCCCTGCCACATGCGCAGGCATCGAATCATTGATCGCCCGCCCTGCAAGGATCACCTGCGGATGGTAGCCGAGCTCCTCAGCCCTGTGCACCAGATAATAAGGATCCACAGGGATGCAGTGCCCGCCGACCAGTCCGGGAGAATACCGGTGGAAGTTCCATTTGGTGCCAGCCGCCTCAAGCACATCGGCTGTGGAAAGCCCCATCTTCCCGAATATCAGGGAGAGTTCGTTCACGAGCGCGATGTTCAGATCCCTCTGGACATTCTCGATGACCTTTGCCGCCTCCGCGGTCCGGATGTCTCTTGCTTCGTATACGGTTGTGATCATCCCGTAGAGCGAGGAGAGGGCTTCGGTCGTCTCAGAATCCATGCCTGATACGATCTTTGTTATCCGCTCAAGCGAGTGCTCATCATCGCCCGGGTTGATCCGCTCAGGTGAATAGCCGATCTTGAAGGCTGTGCCGCAGGTAAGCCCTGACTCGTGTTCCAGTATCGGTTTCAGGACATCTTCTGTCACGCCCGGATAGACTGTGGATTCGAGCACCACGATTGCGCCGCGTTTCAGGTGCGTGCCGATGGTCCTGGCTGCGGATTCGATGTAGGAGAGGTCCGGGTCCTTCGATTTGGTGACCGGGGTTGGGACTGCGATTATGATGAAGTCGGCGTTTCCGATCTCTTCCGGGCTGTCTGTGAAGGCGATGTTCGGGTTGTCGTTCGCCTGGGAGAGTTCCCTGATCTTGCCAGCGTCCACGTCGAAGCCGATCGTCGGCAGGTGTCGGGAGAACGCAAGCGCGAGTGGGAGTCCGACGTAGCCTAAGCCGGCGATGCAGACGGTTTTGTCTGTTAGTTTATGATCCATTCGAAGACCCCCTGTTACTTCCCTTCAATTTATCATCCATGATATATAAAGACTTGTTCACCCCTCACGCCATCGCCCCGTTCACGAGAGCGATAATCTGACTGGAGCGAAGCGGAATGTCGGATGGTTTTACTAAATTTTTTCTCAAAAAATTTCACGTCGGAGACGATCGTCGGCAGGTGTCCGGAGAACGCGAGTGCAAGCGGGAGTCCAACGTAGCCCAAGCCGGCGATGCAGACGGTTTTGTCTTTTGGTCTGTGAGTCATTTGAGAGCCCCTTGATAGCCGATTTCAATTATATTTGTTTATTAATGTTTGTATGTCGGCATTCATCACGGCTTCCAGACTTTGAGCCCCCTAACCCGCTCAAAGTCTCCGTCATTGGTTGCGATGTTTGTGATTCCATATCTATTCATCGTTGCAAGATGCACGGCATCATTTGACATAAGACGATGCTGTTTCATGAATCTCAATGCTTTTTCAAAGATCAAATCAGAAAAACTCACTATTTCCAAATTCATATCCATTATATCCTCTGCAACTATAAAAGGATTATCTAAAGCATCTAAAAGCGACGGATCCTCTTTTACCAGCCGTATTATCGAAACAGGTCTCTCTTTCATCTTTGACGATAGTTCTATGATTGATAATTTATGGACAGTCTCATTAATCGCTAATATTGATGTGATTCCAGTAATTCCATTGGATTCAACACGATCAAGGAATTTAGAGCAGGATATGGAGTATTTTGGATGCTCAGTCGCATCATATATAAAAATATTTGAATCTACATAGACGACATTTCCAACTGGAAGATCATTCAAAAAGTTCTTCATTCTCGATGACCTCATCAACGATTTTTGAGTCTACTTTGAGAATTCCACTTG
>JBQVMC010000033.1:0-17233 GCA_052361145.1 Methanosarcinaceae archaeon | reverse complement strand
TCTCATAGTCTCCCTCCAGGGTTTTGAAGGGAATATACATTATATTATACGACATTGCAAGCATGACATGACACTAGAACTGATGTATAAGTGCCTTAATCCAAGAATCTTTTGTCGCAGTTCATTAAACTCAGACAATGTCGAAGATTTCCGTTTGAGCTTACTTTCATCCCCCTCATGACCAATAAAATTGTTACATGAAAAGACAGTCGCAAAATAAATTTCAGCATTGTTCATAATTGATGTAGGTAGAATTTCAAATAACATTCCGACATGGTCAATGTTTGATCGGTCGCAATTAACACGTATCTTAACTACCACGGTAGGTTGCGTTTTAATCAGATGTTCAATATTCTTCACTAAAACGTCAAATGTTCCCTTTCCACTACACAGAGGTCTTCGTTTATCATGAATCTCCCGCGGACCATCAATCGTAACATGAACACCAGTTATATTCAGATCATGAAACTGCTCAACAACCTTAGCATTCATCAAATATCCATTTGTTGTCAGTCCCGCTTGGTATTTAACGTTCCTCTTATCACAGATAGCCTTGAAATGACTGGAAAGGTTTTTGATACAATCCAATGCTAATAGCGGCTCACCCCCAAACCAGCCAACCGTGAATATCCTGCATGCTTCTGTTTTATCATCTACCCACTTGATGAGGGCAGACTGGGTTTCCTTTGTCATGATTCCGGGTTTGGGTTCTTCATAGCAATATGTACACTTGAAATTGCATGCCATAGTAGGCATAATTGTCAGGTGAAAATGTTCAGTATTAAACCGACCCAAGGAAGATCTTGTTTTCAGAACATCCAACTCATTTACATCATCTTTGACGATATAACCACCATAAATCATCGACTGAAATAGTTTTGAATTTTTTTCTGTATCACAAACAAAACCATCAGGATCGTCGAGGATTTGTTTAAGATATGGTAAATCTTCATCACCGACTGTCGCAAAACCACCGGACATAGTGTTGAATATTAAGTGTGCATTATCATCAGAATCAAAGATATAATTGTATTTGGAAACTTTATACTTTGAATCACATTTTTCTACACAACCTTCTAAAGTTCTTGTACTCAATTGAACGATTTCTTCATTCTTTTCTTTACTCATTTTAGTTGACCTCTATTTCTATTAACCGGGTTCGACCGCCAATTATTCTCACCCGAACCGAACCCGGTATGACACTCACTCAAATAAAGATTTGTGTTTTCAGAGGAGATCGAAAACACTCACTTAAATTCACGTTATTATGTATATCAAGAATCATGCCAATTTAAATGGAATGCGAATAAAATGTGATAAGCTACTATGTGATAGTACAATGTGATGTGAATTCTTTTATCATTAGTATGCAGATTTAATTCTTGAGAGAATTTTTACGCACTCTTTTACGCAGTAATATTTTGACATATCAGAACCTGTTAATACAGAACAAGTTATAATTTCGTAACTGCGTAAATCAAATTACGCACCTTTACGCATCAATCATTAACACTATGATTAGCTGATGATTATGTGCGTAAATATGGAAAATTGGAAATATTTAGATATTAGTAAATTTGGAAAGATTATACTTTTTAATACGATAACGAATTGTACCTTCGCTCACACCCAAGATACGCGCCGTCTCTCGCTTATTCCATTTTGTCTGATTGAGGATACTAAGAAGTTCTTCTTTTTCTGAAAACGATTGATGCAAATTAACTTGTTCTGACATTTTAATCATAGATTTACCAGACGACAGATACAATCGTTTTATATTGTTTCGTAATTCACGGACATTGCCTGACCAATGATTCCGGCTGAACTTACGGATCACATCGTCAACATGTTTTTTATGACCATTGACATTAAAACCAACTTCTTTAATAAAATATTTCACCAATTCAGGAATGTCTTCTCTTCGTTCACACAGAGGTAGTAGATGGATCGAAATCTCATTTATTCTATGATAAAGATCAGCCCGAAACTGACCATCATAAATTCGCTGTTCCAAATCCACATTAGTGGCGGCGATCACACGGCAGTTGGTTTTTAACTTCTTGCTTGAACCGACCTTTTCGTATTCACCCGTTTCAATCACCCGTAAAAGTTTAGCTTGTTGCTGGATAGGAATCTCGCTGATTTCGTTCAGAAAGAGTGTGCCGTTGTTAGCCAATTCTACCCGCCCGATTCGATTGCTGTCTGCGCCGGTGAAAGCACCTTTGACACTACCAAAAAGTTCCGCTTCAAAAAGGTTCTCGGTAATTTGCGGACAATTAAACTCAACGAATTCACCCTTACGGCAACTAGCGTGGTGAATATACTTCGCCATCAGGTCTTTGCCCGTACCGGTCTCGCCGGTCAATAGAACTACCATATCTGACTGAGCCACATTCTCAGCTTTCTCAACCAATTTCTTCATCTGTGGGCTAACAGCAATTATAGTCGGAGCACCGGATGCGATTGGTTTTAATTTCTCTTTGGCGGTTGGATTCTTTAATGCTTTCTCTATTTTCTTTAAATATGGTTTTATATTTTCGGATTCAAAATAATCTTTAGCCATGTATAACATAGCGTGACGTACACCGTTGTAATACAAACCAGAGGTAGCCGCTAAGTACTGTGTAACCGCCAGTTCATAACGAGAGCCTATCAGCTTGAACAGATCGATTGCTTTAGTGTAATATTCTTTGGCCTTGTCCGCCTGGGCGGATTTGTTATCATTACGATGTTCAAGTTGAGCAAATATTCTATAACAAGCAGCAATTTCAACTTTTTCGCCTATTTTTTCTGCAACTACAAGAGCTTCTTTAGTATATTTTTTTGCAAAGTCATATTTTTCAGTTGCGATATAAAGATCACCAAAAAGTCGTTTGATCTGGGAGATCATATCACCTTCTGGTGCAATTTCAAGAGATATTTTTAATCCTTTTTTGAGAGTTTTTTCTGCTTCTTTGTAGTCACCAGAAAGGATATTAATCCAGCCGAGATATTCGTAGTATAAGGCTTCTTCACGAGGATATCTATTAATGTATGGTTTTGCTCTCGAAATATTTTCGAAAGCATTTGAATAATCACCTAACAAAGCGAAAAGTTTTGATGATGAAATACTATGTTTATTAAGATCCTGAATATTTAAAATTGAAATATTCTTTTCTAATTCTTTATAGGTAACTAAACCATCATTCAATTTTCCAGATGAATATAAAAGACTTTCAAGATTAATAAGTGTTTTAATAAATGAAGTATTATTTTTCAATTCATGGAATATATTAATAACCCCATGAAGTTGATTAATTGCAGTTGTTATATTCCCAAGTTTAAAAGAACAGTAGGCCATTTTATTTAGCGCACCTGCTGACATGTGCATATTGCCACATCTTTTGTAATTTACATAAGCCTCATTAAGAATTTCAGATGCTTTAGAAAAATTACCTTCTAAGGATAATAGATAACCCTTAAGGCTCTTAGCACGAGCAAATTTCGCCGTATCGGAACTGTATCTAAATATTTCTATAGCCTTATCAATAATATCTGTATTATATATCCCCAAACTGATATTAGCATCAGTTAGCAAAATACAGTAATATCCAAAAAATTCTGAATCTAACTGGTTTTTATCCAGTTTTTCTAATTCATTCAGAGCTTTCTGATATTTTTTATTGCCCAGCAGTGTTTCGACTGCTGTTAATGTCTCCTCCAGAATTCTCTGCATCATCACCTGCTGTTATATCTACCTCAAAATCTACCTGAATAGGGATAATCAAAATAAAGAATAATCTAAAATTGAAATAATCATTAAAACCTAATGAATTTGATTTTTCCACATCTACCCAAGGGTCACCATCTGTACTTACGTCAGCTCTTTCAGCATATCTTTGATCAACCCAATTTGGACCAACATTTGGATCCCATTGAGCTGCATTTATAGGTACTGTGAAGATTAAAACACTGAAGACTGTCAACAGAAGTAATGTTATCAGTCTCTTCATAATAATATCCTTTATTTCTTTATTATGACTCTCTGGTTTAATAAGTCAAAAATACGACAATTTGTCAATAACTTATTGGGGTTTAGAGGGATAATTCGTTAGAAAATAATTAAATGCCGAAGGGGGGACTCGAACCCCCACTCCCATAAAGGGAACTGCGCCCTGAACGCAGCGCGTCTACCAATTTCACCACTTCGGCATCTTTTGCGTCACAAGCAGTTAACTTCTTCTTACCTCCTGATGATTTAGACTGAGTGTCCAAATAGTGTCCATCAAGATACTTTAGCGATTCTAAAGCCTTACATTTATGTGACGGGCTAAGATGTGAATATCTCAGCGTCATGTCAATAGTTTTGTGCCCCAGAAGCTCTTTTACTGTAAGGAGGTCTACACCATTCATGACAAGATGAGAAGCAAAAGTGTGACGTAAATCATGAAACCTGAGCTTTGTTATTTTTGCTCTTTTCAATGCATTAGCAAATGCTGTCCTTATATCTTTTTTCTGGTGCCCATCCTTAGTAACGAATATATACTTCCCTTTGACCTTAATTCTACTTAGAGCCAAAAAAACTTCATTATGAAGAGGTACATCTCTAGTTTCGCCGTTCTTTGTCTCTCTTAGCTGAATCAGGCAATTATTAAAATTTACATCTTCCCAAGTCAGATTTAGGATTTCCCCTCTCCTCATTCCAGTTAACAGTGCTATTAATATAATCGGTTTAAAATCATCAGAGCAAGCTTCATACAATCTCTTAATTTCATCAATGCTTAAAAACCTAATTCGGGAGTTCTTTACCTTGAGTAGTTTTACATTTGTACCAGGATTATCCAATGCCATTTTCCATTCAATTGCTTTTTTAAACATATGCTTCAGGCAACCTATTTCTCTGTTAACTGTTGCCGGAGCAACTTCTTTCAATCTAGCTATTTTATACTCTTCAATATCCAATGAATTAACATCTGTTAAGTTCTTACCAGCAAATCTGGGTAACAATCTTTTTATACTATATTCATCTCTTTCCCAAGCTCTTTTGTTCACTTTAGAGTATTCAATATATTTCTCAACTAATTGTTCAAATGTATATTTAGGTAGTTGTTTTATTTCAAGAAATCGATTCTCAGCAATCTGAATCTTTCTTTTGGCAAGAACCTTTTCAGCTAATTTGCGATTGGCTCCAACAGCTTCACGCTTACGACGACCATTAATATAATAGTCTATATACCAAGTATTTTTTTTCTTATATATCGCCATCATTATTTACCTTTAAAGATAAGTTATAATATACGATTTCCACTAATTTAATCCATCACTTTTATCAAAATTAACTGGATAGATTTTATTATCTTTAAGCCAATTATTAATGTCAGTCATATCGAAAAGTACCCTTCTACCCATCTTGATATGAGGGATTTCTCTTTTTTCAGAGACCCAAGCATCAATCGTATATATACTGATATTCAAGAATAACGAAAGCTCTTTTTTACTCATAAATCTTTTTTTGCTGAGTTCAATTTCATTTTTCATATTTATTCAAGCTTTATGCTTCACTTTTTAACTAGTGTTAAGGGTAGTGTAATCAGTAACACTACTTTTGGTGTCAAAATATTATTCATTCTAATTCCCATAAACTGTTTCATATAAACTCTTTAGATATTAAAACTATCTTCCATTACACTACCCGCTGCAAAATTTCTGACTCAAGGAGATTATACACTTTAATCATTTATCTAATCCCTATTGCGAATCCACCTTATAAACCTAGTTATTGTTTTTAAAAATGTTCTCCCTGAAAAACCAAATGACACTTTAATTTTTTGTAATGCGAAGTTCAATCCGTAAGCTAAAATTACAATCGAAATAATAAGACTTATATGATAATCTTTTATTGGCACTTGGAATAATTCTAATATGATTAACAACCCTATATAGATGAAATAGAGAAAGAATAAATATTTAAGATACTTAAATATCCGTATAATAAGTGGGTGTCTACCTGCTGGCTCTGAAAGATTTGGGGTTCCACATTCCCCACAAAAATTGGCTTCTATAGGATTTACATGCCCTGCTGAACATAATTTTACATTCCAAGTTCTACCACAATAGCGACATCTCATTGGTTTACCATGATTCCATTGCTTACAAAATGGACAATATTTCATTTAACAATCCTAACTTTTGATTGTTTGAAGAAAGCTCTTGATTCTACACGTCCTGATTGTTTCCAGATATTACCCAAAAGAATATTATTTGGTGTGTTTTGTACTGTTGAGAACCAAAACATATCTGTTCTAAGTTCATTTAAGATTCTATGTAGATTCTCTGTACGAGATTTGTTTTTTGTAATAACCAGAACATAGAATATTTCTTTACCAAATTCTTGCTTGAATAAATTGTGATTTTTAAATAACAGATAATTATTAAATTTTGATTTTAATTTTGAGTGGTTACTTGTTGATAAATCAATCTCAACAAAGAATGAGTACGAACAATTCTGATAAATAAACTCAAAATATCCATCAGGCTTAATGCTTGTGGTAACTTCTTTATTTGCTTGCTTATATTTGAATTTGAATTCACAATCTCTGGAATCAAGCCATTTGATAAAATTAAAACCTGAGTGATTCTTGATATCTACCATAAGATTGATTCTGAAATCATTTACAGCTAGATTGTGATTAATAAACTTATTTTTAGCGACCTTATCTATTCTACGGCGACGTTTTAGCTCTTCTAAAGCCATTCCTGAGCTTTCAGCCACTATCTGAATACCACATGACCCAATAGTGTAGATAGCTTCCGAACTTCCCAATAATGTAGGTTGATAATACCTATCCAAAAATCGATTATTATAAAGTTTTCGAAGTCGAATATTGACTCTGGTTACAGACTTCATATCAAATAATAGCTGTATTTGAGACCGAGTTAGATAACGATACTGAAAAACTGCTTTAATAATCTCAATATCTCTTTTTTGGATTATCAAAACAGAAGGTGTTTTTGACCTCTTGTGTCTCGATTGACGTTTATCAGATTTATTATTCATTAAAGAATTCCCTCTTCAATGCCTGAACTTACAGTTTTTTTAGTTTTTACTTTAACCTTTGATTTAATTGTTGAAACTATAATAGCATTATGACCATTGGTTCTTGATGACCTTAATTCTTTATCGATAATAGTTCTCTTCTTGTAATATTTGTCATGGCAATTTTTCCGTAATCTATTGGCAATATGATTATTTGGTACTATAGAGTTGATATGATGTATATTTATCTTTCTAAAATTTCCATCTGAAACACGATGTATAACTTCTCCCACTCCTAAAGTTGATAATGATTGTTTGAGCAAGGCTTTATCGCTTTCCTTAAAGACATTTGAAATTTCTCGAATATCATTATGACCCAATCTGAAAAATAACGTAGTTGCCACATTGCCAAAAATTGATTCACGCATTGATTTATCTATTTGGGCTAAGTTCTGATGAGCTAAAATTAATGAGAGTTTATACTTTCGAGCTTCTGAAAGAATTTCCTCAAAATTGTACCCCATAAAGTTTTGAAACTCGTCAACAATTAAATGAAAGGAAACTCTTCTTGATTCTGGAATATCGGCTCTTGAAAGAGCTTCTGATTTAATCTTTGAGATAAATAATGAGCCTAAAAGATGAGAGTTTTCACTAAGCACACCTTTGCTGATATTGAGTATTACCCATTTCTTTTCATCCATCAGTTTACGGAAATTCAAAGTAGATTCCTTTTGAGCAAGGATGTGTCTGATATATGGATCAGAAGTAAAAATAGTTAGTTTGTTAAGAACTGGTTCTATATAAACTGGTTTCATTCTATCTGATAATGCTCCAAATCTATTAGTCCAATAATGCTTAATTTCGTAGTCCTGTAGCTTATCAACGATACTAGTTCTGAAACTTTCATCTGTTAAAAACAAAGGAGCTTCAACCAGAGACCTTTTTGATAATGATAATGTAATTAGTAGATTTCTAAGTAATTCTTCCATCCTCGCTCCCCATGAAACATCTTTCCATATTTTTTTAAAAACTCCTAACATATCAAATGCTTCCGAGTAAGAATTATTTGAGTTTGAACTACTCAAGGGATTAAAGGCAGGGGCATAGTCTTTATCAAATGGCTCAATAAGAACTAATTTCTTTGAAATAATTGCTTCTTGTTCTTCAGTTACAGCTTCAGAAGCTATATAATTAAAAATTATTCTTGAGAGGTCGCCATGTATATCTACAACGGCAAAACCTGACTTTAATTTTACAAATGATATGAGCATCAATAAAATTAAATATGTCTTACCAGAACCTGATTGTCCAAGAATGTAAACATGCTTTCCTAATAGTTGTAGGCTGATAAAAATTTCTTCAATTTTCTTCTGATTATAAAAATTTGGAGATTCACCAAGACTTATAGAGTCATGAGGAATCTGTCCTTTGTCAGATTTTGATAGAATATAATTAGTTAGTCCTGAAATAGGTTTAAAGAATATATCCTCCAAGAATGATGAATATTCAAGTTTAGATTTATCTTTTCTATTTGACCGCATTGTTATCATTCACTTTTTTTGAGCATAATTGACAATCAGGATTACATTCTTTAACTGTTTTAAGATCAGGCATAAATCCAGCCAGATAAAACATACGGTAATTCCAATTGCATTTCCGATCCATCAGGATTGAATCTATCGCAAATAAAACCATACCTCCCACTATTTTCAGAATATCTTTCATAGCAGGAGTGTTAGGACATGGAGATTTTGTATTATTGATAGCATCAGGGAAAACACATCCAAAACATGCTTCTCCTGCTTTTTGAATAAATGTATACCCTTGATTCGCATCACGAGAGACAGCAGTAAAGATAACGGGGATATTATGCTTGAGGCCAAATGAAGAAGCAGATACACGAGCCTCATCATTATCAACACCGCAAATAACTATATCAGGTTTATATGAATAACTTTCTAAGTATTCTTGGAGAAACAAAGGATAACCAATGAGGGTTGTCCCCATAAATCCAAGTTTCTTTAAATTCTTTACAATTTGAACGGCTTTATTTTTACTAAGATCTCTTTTGTTAAACAATTGACGATTGAGGTTTGACAAAGAGACGGTATCCCCATCAACAAATAAGATTTCACCAATCCCTTTGCGTACTAATCCCTCTCCAATTTCTCCGCCAAGCCCTCCAGCTCCAACCATTAAAACTTTTAAGTCAGAGTATTTTGATGGATCAAATCCCGCTATTCCAAGATGCCGTTCATAAATTCGATCATTCAGACGATTGAAACCTCTTAAATCCTCACATTTTGTCTTATGATATTTCAGTGAGTTTGTAAACATTTTTTGAAACATGTTCTACTCCTTTACCTAAAATTGTAATTTTAAATTCAAGTTTATCAGTGAAAAACCTCAAGTAGCCATCTCTTGAGAAAATTCCACCAATAGTTTTGTAGTTACCACTCTCTAATCTTTTTTGAGTTGAGTAATCAATATCAGAGGGATGATTCGAATTGATTCCACTACTTGGATGAGCATGAAAGTAACAGGTCAACAAAGTCCCGTACTTCTCAAGTTCAATCATAGTTTTTAAGTTGAAAACGTCATTTGCCTTCGCATATCCAAATTTTGATTGATCAAGCTCCAACTCAATCAACCGTTCAATTGAGTATGAATTTCCATAGTTATTACCAACAGCATATAAAATTGATTCCGTAGAGATAGAACATAATTTTTGGGAAGCTAAATAAAGAACTTCAGAACTAACAATAAATTCAGGAACATCGTCATTGGATATGTTCAGATTATTTGATATTTCAGTTAACTCATGTTTTGTATGACTGAAATCACACAGACGAGTATAAATGCTATTAGCATGCTCAACATCATAGTTGTTTAGAATTGCTTCTTTCAACTTGGTAAATTCTTTCCGACTTTTCTCAGTAATTAAATCTCTATGAGTTCGTAATCGAATCAGTGCTTTATTTGATTTATTTTTCACATCATAATCCTTTCTATCTTTTTGAATGTTTTTGATACGATAATTCATGAGCTTCTGTAATAATTTTTTCAATCGACATGATTCCTTCGTCGAGTGTTCTTGCTTTTGTTGAAAAATGTATTTCATATTTTTTCCCTTCTTTTGGGATAAAACAGGCAAAATGGGAATGCTGAGCTAAACATTTAGGTGGATTGAAAATATAAAACTGGATAAGCCCTTGATAACGTACAATGATTTCTCCTTTGTAAGAACCATATTTTGTTCTAAAGAAACCTTTATATGTATTACCTTGTTTATTCCAATTTCGCTCTTGCCACAAAGGAGCAATGTTACGTTTCACAACATCATTACTTGGATGTGATTGTGAAATCCTTTTGCTTACAATATTTTTGATAAACGAAAACACTCGTACAATGAACGAGAGAATTATAATCAGTACTTCAAGTGTCCACGACAACAATTTTAACAAGAACATTCCCATTCTATCATTCCCCTGTTTTAGATGTTAATAACTAATCCGACATCAGCTTTTGATGCAACGTGAAGCTTCTCCCCGTCATCGACTTCCTTATACACGTTCTCGGTCGCCCCAAAAACGTGTTGACCATTATCCTTACTCAGAACGTAGCCAGAAAGGTTTAATTGCTTTAAAATGTCGCTTGACGTAGTACCTGCTTCGATAGATAAATCACTATTTTCACCGGTACCTGCTGTAATAACTACAATTTGTTTCATTGTAATTCTCCAATAAATTAAAGGTTTATCGTTTGATATGGGTTACTCTGAATAGCAGAGTTCCATATCGTTTCTTCACCTAAAATCTAAAGGAGAAATAAATTATTCAAAGAAAGTATGCTGTAAGTATTGTGAGTCAAAATAACTAGCTTGGTATCATGTAGCCGATACCTGTAATGGTTTGTATAAACTGAGGAGTGGTACGTTCTCTAATTACTTTGACATAATAGCGTGAAAGTGCTTTTGTTTCTTCTGTTTCATCTGATGCTTCAGGATTGTTTGCTTTGACTATATCTAGATGCTTAACAGCTATCCCCTTATTATTCTTTAAAAGTCGTAAAACATTTAGTTGATCATTGGTGAAACTTTTCTTTCTTTTTTCACCTTTATATTGGATTTCGCCCGTTTCTAAATCAATTTGAAAGTCAAGCCTTTGGAAGTATCGTTCTAAGTCATAGCGAACATTGTTTATAAAAGCAATTATTTCATTAATAGTTTCATCTAAAATTGATTGAACATGGTGAGATGCATTTATCCCAATACCAATATTGACCCTAAACTTCTCTGAAAAACTCATAAACTTTGAAGCGACTTCATTTTGATTTAGCATTTTAAAAGCAAAGCCGAGTTGATCAAGAGTACGACAAAAGACTTCTCGATTAGGGTACCAATTAGGGGTTATTTTATCTATTGCTTTCCAAAGTTCTTCTATCGCCTCAACATATTTTCCCGTTTTATTAAGAGTCTCTCCTAAACCAAGATTTACAAATGGGAAATGATTTTTATAGTCATTGTTACAAATAATATTTTTAGCAGAGTTATACCATTCATAAGCTAAATTATATTCCTTTGCTTGCAATAAAAGTGTGCCTGCTCTATTTATCATTTTTGGCATGACAACCGAACAATCGTCATTTTCATCTAGTAAATCCAATGCTTGTTCATAGCATTCCATCGCCTTATCAATATCAAGGACACTACAGTAAACATCTCCTCTAGCCATCAGGCAATCAATTGACAACTCATCATGATTATTATTTTCTAAAACTTGTTCAGCATTTTCAATGAGATCTAAAGCCTTTGTAAAATCGCCTAAAGATGTATACAGCCTTGCTTCATCAAGTAACACGGAAACGTGATGGATTGGCTCATCCAGTTTCTTAATTATAACATTCGCATCTTTCAAAAAGACTAAAGCAATATTTAAATTCCCAACTGATTCATGAAGTTCTGCTATTTTCCTAAGAGCATCAACCTGAGCTTCTAAATTATTTTCTTGACGAGCCAACAATAGAGCTTCTGGAGCAAGCTGTTCAGCTATTTCAAAGTAACCTAAGAACTCATAGTACTCAACAGTTTCTATTAGAACTAAAGGAAGGTCTTTGCTATCATATCTCTTTTTCGCTAAACGAACTAAAGCATCCAATAAATTTTTACAAATTGATAAATTATTTAGTTGAAGAGCAGATTTAACATGAATCATAAGACAATCTACAGCTACAATATATTCTTTCACTCTCATCGCAAATTTGTAAGATTTTAGAGAACTTTCAAATGCTCCACCATAGTCATCCAAATTGTATAAATCATCTGCTTCTTGAATAAGTGCTTCGGTTTTTACTTTGTTGATTTCATTTTCCATAACTAAACAAACTGAGCCTCATAAAGGATAGAATTTATTTATCAACTACATATTAAATAGTTTTATCTAGATATTCAACAATATAACATCTTCATATTTTTACAACCCAAGCCCCACTATTCAGTATTGCAATAGCTTATGATGGGTGAAAGCTCTCACAACCAGAGTAATGTTATCACCAATAACAAACTCTGCTCCTACATGACAGCAAGGTCAATTACGAGGATTCCTAAATAGATGTGGCTAGGGCTATATTCTAATCAATTAGACTTAGTAAGCTTTGTGACTTTGAAGAAACCCAAATATTTTCAAAAATAGATGTTGGATTATCTAAACGAAATGATTCAGGTATTGTCAGTAAGTACAGAGATTTTAAAGAGTAGAGATTAGGGTTTATAACTAATTCATCTAATATGTTCGTGATTCGACCTGAAAAAGTATTATCAGTTTCAATCTTTCCAGTTGTTACAATAAGCACCTGAAATCCGTTAACCATAAAGTCATATTTCTGGTGTATTTTCTTTGTTTTGTAATAGTGTTGATACCCTATCAACTTACTTCTGATATTACTTCGATTTGATGTTGATACAATTGGTTCCGTACCTCTGTCAATTTCCAAAAAGAAATGTTTATCTTTCCTACCTCTGATTCTAATTCCAAAGAATGCATCAGCATAAATTGAGAATTTTACCTGTTCACCTGATTTATCAATCACGTTTACATAGTCTTTAATTGATAGCCCCTGTTCCCAAAGTAGTAATACGACCCTGCCTGTTGACTGCTGACAGGCTAATTCCAATATGATGCGAAAAGTAGCCAGTTCTAAAGCGTGCCTTAAATAAGGTGACTTAATCTTGTTATTACTAACAATTTTTTGAGTTTTAGCTCGAGGGATATTAAAAATGTCCTCCAATACCTTAGAACTATGCTTCCCAAGCCCATAGATAGCTCTAGGAGAGCCATATCCACGTCCATAAGGTTGATCTGTCATATAATGCCTTTCTACATACTTCGCATCGTATAACTGCTTTAACCGCTTAGATAGAGATTGTTGTTTGAATCCATATTTTCTAGGACGGTTTCTTCCGTCATTGCCAGTTGAGTAGATGATTGAATCTGCTTGATGATTAGATTTCAAAAGATGCCAAAGGAGTTCCCCACTTAAAAACCTGTAATCATATATATGTTTCAATATTGTATAATCTCGCTCTTTGAGTTTTAGTCTGCTTTTTTTCATGAATATAATAATGAATTTATCCAACTTGTTGGATTCCTTTTAAGCCCCCTCGTCGGAGGCGAAACTCGTCCCACAAACAGGATGTTTGTGGTTGACGATTTCAGCTGTCCGACTACTATAGTTTCGGTCTGCTCTTCCATAAGAATTGGAATGTGAGCAGACCCGAGTAAGGAATAACTTGTTATTTCTTATGAAGCCGACACCTCTGGGAACCTGCTCTGCTTTTGACTTTGGTGAGCGGTCAAAAGCAGAGTAGGCAGAGGTTGAGGGCAACTATAGTAGTCGGGCGGTGAACGACATAACTTTACCCAGTAAAAACAGCCTAAAAGCTGTTTTGAAAGTATAAACGATAATACATCGATTATACTTTTTAAAAGAAGCAAAATTGCTTCTTTTAAATTCACTGGGGGAAAGTTATGAAGTGAAACCGACAAGACGAGGGGGCGTATTTTCCAAGACCACTTGAGAAGTGGTCAATAATTTCTATAAGTTGATTTCACAACTAATCAACGTTAGAAATTTCTTACTCTTTTTCTTTATCATACTTTTTGACTAAAAAGAAAAAAAGTGCTGATCTTGTTTTCTTGATCTTTTCATCAGGTACTTTCATTGTATTTTCATACGCTTTGTTAATTGCTGTCTCTTTGTAATGCTTGGTCATATACAAATATAACTTTACATCCTTCTCCTCATTGAATGACTTGGCAATTTTAAGAGCTAAATCTTCTTTTGTTCTTTTTGTTTGTGACATAGTTTTATTATTTAATATTAAATTATTAATGAACTATTTGAGCTTATTGTGATACATTTCTTTTCGTATTTGATTAAAATGATCTATGAACAATATCTCTACCGGACACTTTAAAGCTGATGATAGCTTTAAGGCATTTATTAGTGAAGGTAACTTTTTCCCTGTTTCCCAACGATAGTAATCACACGATTGCTTAAGACCTAAAAGATTGGAAACGTCTCTCTGTCGGAGAGACCGCTTCTGTCGGTATCTCCGGAGTTGGTTAGTTTTAATTTTATTAATTTGGAGAGACATATAGAATTATTTTGTTTTTATTTTTCTGTAATACAAAGTTTAGTCTATTGAGGAAATTCAACAATAAGCCGAAGTACCAAAAAAATGTGGATAAGTTAAGTAAAATAGAAGATATTAGTTTTTTCATAAAGCAGATTCGTTAATTTTGAAACCAATTATTATACATCAAATCAATAATCAGTCAATGCCACTTATCCACTAAGGTTAGAGAATATATCAAAATATAAACAAAAAGAAAAGGAACAAGTTTTTACACCTGTTCCTTTGTCGCTGAGGAAAAAGAGGGATTCTTATCTAAAATATTCTGATATAATTTATTTCTAAGTCTGGAGCAATTCCATCTCCTGCTTGGAATGTAGAAAGATTGTTACCTTGTATTATATACCGCATACTATTAGTATTATTAATTACAAGTGTGTCACTTTTAGTACTCCAAGAAAAATTAAAAGTATCACCAGACGTAAAAACTACACTCCCTGTACCATTTGACTTATATGTATATATTCCTGCATTAATATAAACATTCAGAGTATCATTCAATGGATCTACAATGACACCATCTGCTTTAATTGTAGTAAGATCCCATGATCCGACAAGCGGATTTTGATTATTTTCTGTAGGCTTGTCTTTAGAACAGGATATGAATACAGAAAACATTAGTAGTAGAATTAAAATAATTCCGATTGAGTATTTTTTCATACAACCTTCTTTCTGATAATTGTCAGCATTTTTGTAACATCACAATTTCAATACATATAAATTCTTACTAACGAACAAAACTACCACCTACCTTAGTTGCTTGAGCAGGAGTGTAGCGGTTCTTGGAAGTACGAACTGCAAAACTTTTCTCCACATTCACAGACCTTACAGAAAATATCCATTCAAATGTTGTTCGCTTAGTTGGATTATTAGCCGCATCCACAGCCGTAATAACATCATAGATTGCAAAAATAACTGTACTGGCATTTTCTAAGGCAGATAGTTTTATGCAATCAATTTTAAGATCAAGGGTTGTATGAGGTGTCAAGACAGCCCTAAGAAGTTCATTCTTTGTTTTTTCATCAATAGGTAAATTTTTACCATCCACTGTTAAAGTTGGTACTGCTCCGTGAAAACGAAGCACATGAGAAATATTATTGGTAACATTAAGCTTAAGTATGAGACGATCCGGATTTAAATCCAGGCGAATAGGCTTATCTTTTACATCATACTCATCTGTTCCATCATCATTTATTTTAAAAAGTTTAGATTTCTTTTTAATTGAACGCTGATAAACACATGTCGCGTCTACTGGCTCAGGTGCAATGGTGATAGTAACATTTTCTTTAGTTTGTTCCCAAGGATACCCTTCTACTGGTTCAAGGGTGGGGTTTATGATACTTAGAGTTATATTCTCACTGATTTCTTCACTCGGCGATGACGGCATGCACCCGAATAAGCTAAATAAAACTAATCCGGTGAAAATTACTTGGCTGACGATACGCATTACTGAACCTCCTGATTTTTAGAGTATTTTTGTGATACATTTTTCTTTGTGCGAATTTTTTCAAACATCTGTTTGATAACTTTATTATAGTTATTCTTTATATCCTCCATGCTTTCCTTCCCATATTCATCCCAAGTTGTACTAACTGATTGATGCCCCAAAACAGTTGACAATGTTTCGATGCTTCCCTGTTTTTCTTTCCATAGACGAGCAAAGGTATGACGAAACAAATGACAGGTAATATTGTCATATTTAGGATTTGGATTATCAACTCCTGCATCTTCTCCTGCTTTTGCTACAATGCGATTCACTTGTCGCATACTTAATTGTTTGTCATTTCTACTTTGAAATACTGCTCCAAATGACCTGTTGCCAAGTAAGCCCTTAAGGTTCACCAACAATTCTTTTGGGATAGGAATTAATCTCTGCTTATTCCCTTTACCGTGTCGAATCAAAAGTAAGTTTTTATCCCAGAGAATGTCTTTAACAATTAACGCTGTTACTTCTGCCCTCCTCATTCCAGTAAATACCAGAGTTTGAATCAAAACACGATTACGTTCATTTGAACAAGAATCGATTATTTTCAGAACCTCTTTAAGTGTTAAATGGTATCCGGCATTGGAAAGGGTTCTTTTTTGGGGTTTAGGCTTTTCAATAGCTTTTCTTTTCCTTGATAAAAGGTTTGCAACACCAAAAAACCGTTGAAATAATTCAACGATAGTTATTTTACAGAGTCCTACTCTCTCTATTACAGGACATTTGTTTGACATCATAGAAATTAACTTTGGTTTGTTAAATAGCTTTATATATAAGGATATAAATAACATTTTGAGGTGAGCTTGGATTGAATTTGTAAATATTATAGATTAATGCTATGCTTGCATTAAGAATCACCAAAGCTCGTATTGCATTGATAAACAGGAGGTTACAATGACTTAGGTAGGTCTCAGATTAGAGAAAGTAGGACATCAGTCTAAACATGTCAAGCAATAAATATATCCTGAGTTGTTCACAGAGTTTGGTACTTCAGCTTATTGAGACAGTAGATATTTCCATATACTATACCTCTAAAAATGGA
>JBQVMC010000032.1:0-17799 GCA_052361145.1 Methanosarcinaceae archaeon | reverse complement strand
CCAACATATTATTTGCAAACGCCTGGGAATATCTGCATCAACCATAGATTCGCTAATAAATGCACTCAAAAAGCATGGATACGAAGCATCAAGAACACATTTTAATGGAATATCGTTTAAGACCAACGCCGGAATTACTGATATTGAAAGAATAATGTTAAGCGAAAGATAGGATTGATCCGCAAACTACCGTTATTTTATCATATCATATAATTTCATATCATTTTCCTTTTTTTTCTTTTACCATTTATATTCCACCACCTTTACAGAAAGTGATATATAATAAAGTGTCTAATTCAACGCATATTGCCTCTCATCAAATTTATTAATAAAATGTCGGGATAAACATGGCTAAAGAATATGCAGAACAATTATTTTTGCAGGAAAAACCCACACTTGCTTTGCTTGCAATCAGTTCATTCAAAAAGACCTATGTATCTGTGATTACAAAAGAGATCAATTCAACATTTGCCCACACGACCAAGATATTATCCAAAATGAATGAACAGGGAATTGTCAAATTTTCAGTAGAGGGACGTGTCAAGTATATAGAGCTTACCAAGCACGGAATAAATATTGTTGATGCAATGAAAGACCTGATGGTTGCGTTTAGTGTAGAACCAGAAGAAGAGAACAGAGTTCCATTTGGAAGACATTTTTCACGATCACCTGAACCAACACCGCCTAATGCAGTAACCATAGCCCTGACAATTCAGGAAAAAATAGACCAGCTGCGCTCAAAGATAGAAACTATATATAGTGTAGAGCGTGAAAAGGGAGCAGATAATGAAACGCTATCCCGAAAACTCGGACCGTTTAATAGGGATATCAAAATAATTGGGGATTTAATTGAATCTTCAAAAGACAAAATTGATGATTCTGTCGTTATTTCACATAGCGATATACAAAGGCGTCTTGAGTCAATAATCAGCCAGTAGTTCAGTTCATCGATTCGTGTTACTATTCATATATTTTATATTATCAACTTCAAAAAGAAGGATTAAATACATATTCTGGTTGGGAATTATGAAAACAATAATATTACTTTTAAGTATATATGGTAGCTATGACCGTGCTCTCCGTTCGATTGAAGCTGTTATAGCCAATGACATCAAAGATATTGATGCATCAGTAGAAATACATACAACAAACGATGGACGGGTGAAGGTTGATATCACAGGTGAAGATTATGAGTTCTGTGCTAATTATTTATTGAGTCAGTACGGTTCACCAACAACAAAAGCTGAGGCTGGAGAAATCTATAAAGGATACATCCATTCAATAGGGGAAGATGAGATTGTTGTTGATATTGGAATTAAGGTCAGCATAACCCTTGACGGACTAAAACCACTGGGAACAGGGAAAGTTAAGCAGATAGCATCACGTTTTGGTATAATACCACACCTTCCAGCCCCGGTCGAAATTGTCATGGTCGATGGTGATACAAAAGTGTGTTTTACAAAGAAACAGGTTGACATGTGGTGGAAATGGAAAAAATCCGGCACTGACAGGGTTATAGCAAATGCTGTGACACGATCTGAGTTAAAAGCGGCAATAAAAAAGACAGGACATGCCAGAGATATTTACGGAATTGAACGTATAGGAATAATGGAACATGCGATTGTTTGCCGTGAAAAAACGGATGGACCTGGAATTGTAGCTGATATAGGTCCACTGTTAAAATCCGAACTTGGGGTTATTGTAAAACGTGCATGATATCACCTAATGATCTAATGCAAAGTTTAATCCTGCATCACAAATAAACAGTGGTTGTAACCGTTTCCATAGCATTCTATTTCTTTGATGATGCAGTTTAGCCCCAATTTACCAAATAGGATCCCTTCAAGAAGCCCTTCATCAAAAGAGCAGAGCGTTTTACCAACAACAGGCAGTGATTTACAATCAAAACAATCATAGACAACAACTACCAGCGGATCTGTGTTGATTATGGATACATCTCCCATATTGTGTGTTTCCCAAAAATTTGTTATATCCTTGAGTACACCATTAAGATCAGTTGAGTTAAAGTTTATTGATAGGTTTTTCCCGATATCCGCACCAATTTTTTTAAGGATCGGTTCATGATTTATCCCATGTGCTTCAAAGCCAAATCGCATAGCATGTAAGATCAATTTAAAAAATGTATACTCGTCGTCAGTAGATGAAGCAACTCTTTGTAGAATATTGTTGTAATGTTTAACAATAGGTTCCTGCGAACAAGCCATGTATTGGGAATTCAGCTGATAAATCTTTTTGCGCTTGTCATTCGGATCAATATACTCTTTGAGCAAATCACATGATTTAAGGTCAGCAATATGCACGGAAGTCGTTGATTTTGCTTTTCCGGTATGTTTTACAATATCATCGAACGATTTTGAGCCGATCCTTAAGAAATCCAGGATTTTAAGTTTGACAGGACCATTTAATGCAATAAAACCATGGTCAGTGGAAAACAATGCAGTATGATCTCCAACTTTTGTCATAGTAATGAATAATAAAATGCAATATATATAAATGTTCGTTCGTAAACAACCGAATTGAATTTATATGAAAGTTGCCTATAGTTAAAGATCCATTGTATACATTAAATGTGGAAAAAATATATTGGATCCGACATGAATAAAACAGTTCTAATACCAGTTGAAAACGCCGAGATCGCAAGGTCTGACCTGCTCCGGAAGAACTTACTTGATGGAAGTAGAAAAATAAAATCAATCAGGCTAAAAGATAAAAAATTCCTGGAGATACCGGTAAAATCCGATGTTAAAGGATATAAGGTCATTGAGCAGAATGCTCCGGAATATTATTGGAAATGGCAGTCATTGAAAGATAGACTGGAAAGTATTATTCCATCTGATGAACTCCAATATGTTCCCTCTGGCTGGCAGCTGGTCGGTGATGTTATTGTTATCAATATTCCAAAAGAGATCAACAGCAGAATAACCGTTATTGCAAGTACTCTCCTTGATATGTATCCACGATGCAAAAGCGTTATACAGGATTTTGGGATTAGGGGACAATTCCGTGAACCAAATCGTAAAATCATTATCGGAGACAAAGTCGAAACAATCCACAAGGAGCACAAATGTCTCTTCAAGATGGATGTGACAAAAATAATGTACTCAAAAGGCAACCTGTCCGAGCGTAAGCGGATGAGTGAACTTGGCAGTGGAGAGATTGTTGTGGATATGTTTGCAGGTATTGGGTATTTTTCAATCCCGATGGCAGTACATGCAAAACCTGAAGAGGTTATTGCTATTGAACTGAATACTGTTTCATATGGTTACTTATGTAAGAATATACTGTTAAATAATGTTGACAACATCATCAAACCAATAAACGGGGATTGCGCAGAGGTTACGCCAGAGGGCGTTGCAGATCGAGTGATCATGGGATACGTAGGGGTTACGCATCACTATCTGGAACAGGGTATTCGTGCAATAAAAAAGAGCGGCGGCGTTTTGCATTACCATGAGACTACGCCGGAGAGCCTATTATTTTATCGTCCTATCACCCGTATAACTAATGCGGCACGTGCGGCTGGACGCAGGGTTAAGATTAAAAAATGCCGCCGGATCAAGAAATACTCACCCGGCGTATGGCATGTGGTTGTTGATGCCCGTATTCAGTAAAATGATGCCTCATCAACAGTGAAACGTGTGGCATCGATCCTATAGTAAGATGTAAATTGTGGATCTTAAATATCCGGTACAACGCTTTACGGTTGGCATGACAACAATGACCTATATTTCAATTACATCAACAGAAAGGTCGGAATCAATTATATAATCAAAATCAATTTGTTCCGTCCATTTCTGTTCCTGGAATATTGATTGGAAGCATACGCCAATTATCAATTTCTGCCCGTCTTTTTCAAATACACGCTCGATCATTTTATTCATCGCTTTTGGATCAATGCCAATTTTAGGCATTGCAAGCCCACCAAGTATGACTACGGTGTCTGCATGTGCATCTGTGATCTCACCAAATTGCATACCATCACTTGTAGAAACGATGGATTTTGCAGAATCGAATTCCAGATTTGAAACAAATGTCATTTCGATTTCAGTTCCACGAAGTACATATGCCATAAGTTCTGCAAATGGACTGCAAAAACCAGGAGTTCCAATGAATGTAATCTTCTTCGATTCACCAACAAGCTGCCGAAATCCGGTTAGCTGTCCTCCAATTCCTTTAGAACTATTTAAAATCTTCATAAAATCATCCTTTAAAAAAATAAGTATGCAGCCGATTAGCTGCATATTGCAGATAATATTCTACACTTTATACCTATACATTCTTGATGCCGAAAGACTCAAGCAGGATACCGGTATTTATTCTACCGCTTGTGAATGATTTCTTGCTGGTCAAGTCATTAATTGTGATCTTTGCTGGTGCAAACATGCCTGCATCGACCTTAAAGAAGTCGAAATCAGCTTCTTTGAACGTTACGAAGAATGGTTTGCCGTAGTCCTTTGATGTTGTAGATGGTACATTTTTAATATGTTCCTCTAGTTTCTCCACATCATCATATGCTACTGTGTAATAGGTCTCACCGCAGTAGATGATACAGTCGTTGGTGGAACCCATGCACTTTGTGTCATCGCCAACAATAGGTGCGATAGGGGCAACTCCGAATCCACTCTGTATTGTGTTAATATCAAAGCCAATGGATTCAAGTTTGTGAATTCCGGTCTCGACTATGCGTGCGGATATTTGCACAGAACCTGCAATGGATGCGGTAGGTGCAACAGCTATGTAAACATTTTCAGGATCAACACTGCTATGCTTTGCGATATATTCTACAACCTCTTCGTCCGGAAGTGCATTTGATTCCATTACAAGTACTGCAACATCGGACTCATCCTTGTAGCCGATCTTCTCATAGAGTTCCTTTGGTTTAAGACCAAGTGCCCTTGCCGGACCTGAACCCATACCAAAGTATTTACCAACAGCAATTCTCCAGCCCGCATACTGTGAACCCATGCATGCAATGGTTGGATGATCAGTAGATACCTGAATTGCCGGTACCGGAAGACCATCCAGATCGAACATTGTGTAGCTGATCTCTGCGAGGTCTGCAAGACACAGGCGTGAGAGATACATTCCTGCATCGTAGCCTCCTTCCACATTGACACCGCAGTCAATAATGGTGGCGCCGTTTGCGAGTTTTTTCGATTCGACCTTTAAGTCTTCTTCCCAGTCAAGCATATCCTCTATAATATCTAATCCCTTTTCGTTTACACTTATCATAGTTATCACCTTATACAAACTAATTGTTATGATTTGGGAGATTAGAATATATAACTGCCGATTTTTTTCGGTTGGAATCTTCGATTTTATGACTTTTACAAGTATTTCTTACATTCAAGTGATCGTGTTTCATAAAATTATGTATGGATGTAGGAAAATAATTAGAATGTGTCTTTTGCAGCAATATTCGTGTATGAATTTAAGTTATACATTTTTAGTCTTGTAAATTCATATAATAAATGATGGACAGCCTGTTACACACTATTATGATTTATTGAGGGGGTGTCAAACATTAGTGTGCATATTTCGCTTGTCATGCTAATTGTAATAATTATAGGACTTTCCCTTGGTTATATTGTTATATCATATGGTGATTAATGGTATTAAACAATAGATATGTGATTAAACGAATAAATGGTAATAATAACTGTTGATGTGGATAAATGCAATGGCTGCGGTGCATGTGTCGATTCTTGCAAACACAGGGTACTGGAGATACAAGACGGTGTATCTGTTCCTGTGAATCCTGAAATGTGTCGTTTTTGTATGCTATGTGTAGCAATCTGTAAATCAAAGGCAATACTTGTGAGTGTGTAAAAACCGGTCAGGTACAAATAATAATAATAATAATAATAATAATAATAATAATAATAATAATAATAATATTATTAAGGCTCGGAAAATGAAAATTGAAATACTTGGTAGCGGTTGTGCAAAATGCAGCAAGACAAAAGGGGTTGTGGAAAAAGCTATTTTACAAAGTGAAGTGGAGGCAGAGGTTGTGAAGGTGAAGGATCTTGATAAGATCATCGCATACGGTGTTATGCTAACACCTGCCGTTGTTGTTGACGGCGAGGTCAAGATCGTAGGTAAGGTGCCGAGTGTTGATGATGTTGTGGGTTGGATCACCTCATAGATCCAAACATGTAATTATTTGGAAATATAAAGGAGAAATTAAAATGGGATTTGAGTATCAAAATGAATTGGAATGGAGTGGTGAACACAAAGGTGTTCTTTCAACTGGTGATGGAAAGAATGATATTTTAGTTGCAACCCCACCCGAATTCGGAGGGCATGAAGGATTTGTAAGTCCTGAGGATATGTTTGTCGGGTCAATTAATGTATGTTTTATGACCACATTTTTGGCATTTTCAAAAAAAGCAGGTATTGATCTGGTTTCCTATAGATCAGGTGCTACAGGCTATTTGGAAAAAGTGGATGGCAAGAACGTTTTTTCAAAGATCATGGTGAGACCACATATCAAAGCAAATGCCAATGAAAATGAAGTTATGACAATTGTTGAGCGCGTTATAGAATACTCGATCATTTTGAATTCTATTAAATGTGATGTTAAAATTGAAGCAATAATTGTAAATGAACAGTTATAGGAATGTAAATTCAGAAAATCTGGTAATAGCGGACAAAATGTAAATTCGTTCGAATATAACAATGTGAGAATATTTTTATGTGCCATTGTAAACCTCTGCATAAATATTAAAAATCGGGAACAAAGTGGTGTTATTACACTGCTTTTTACATGAAATCCTAATTACTACCAATGAAACTTAGAAACATATTTTTTTCGGCAAGACTGATTGGTGCAATCATCATTCTATGGTTTATAGATTTTGAGCAACTAACGCTTATTCTTTGCTCCATAGATCCTTATTTCATATTGCTTGCAGTTTTGCTGGAATTGTCAGGATTTCTTATATGGACCTTAAAATGGAAACATCTTGTTGACAAAATTGAACATATCAATTTCACAATACTGTTTATGGGGCTGTTGGCTGGAAATTGCATGAGTACAAATGTGCTTCGCTCAAGAACCCTTGGTGGATTTGGACGGGTATTTTTTCTTAAAAATGTCTCACAGAGTTCCAGACATGCAAACTGGTATGCCACCATTGCCATGGACCAGACCACCAATAACTTTGTATTTACTCCACTTATAATATTTTCCTTGCTTTTTGTATTCCTGTTTTTGAACATCCCCTGGTGGCTGTCGGTTTTGCTGGAAATTATAGTCCTTATCCTATTTTTTTCAGTACTTGGGATATACCTGTCAAGGCAAAAAATCAAAAAATCATCGATAATCAGTTTCTGTCAGTTGAACCTACAACGAATATATTGTTTTAAACCAATAAAATATATCAGGAACAGGTTTGACTCATACCACCTATTTGAAGAGATCGTTGTTCAGGACATTGCAGAATTCACAAAAACCTATACCTCAATTCTGAAGGATAAGCAAATACTTGCAAAGGATGTGTTCCTCGCAGTGTTCATGTATTTATTCATTTATTCTAAATCATACGTCCTCTTTCAAAGTAGCGGATATGATATTTCTATTTTTCAGCTTGTAGTGTCCCTTACTCTTATACTCTGGATCATATCTGTAATTCCTGTTCCGGGAGGATTTGGTTTTAAAGAAATTGTGATGATAGGGATATATACAATGATGGGAGTTCCAATCAATATTGCAGCCATTGTTTCGGTGATTGACAGGATTATTTATTTATTCTTTGTGATTGTCATCTCATATTCAGCCATTTGTATTATGCGAATACTTAACATAAACCAGAGGCAATAGAGGGTATTAATAGTATCAATGTCAATGATGTTTATATTTATTTATATCCATATTTATACTAATGCTAATATTAATACTAATATTAATAATATTAATAATATCAATAACCGTCAAATTGTAAGGCATGCATATAGGAATGTGGTTGGATATTTGTGAGCAACAAAAAATCGGAAATAATCAGGATTCTTAAGGCCTCCGAAGGAAAAATAGTGTCTGGTGAGGAACTGGGCAATCGGATAGGAATATCAAGGACAATGGTCTGGAAGTACATAAGATCACTTACGGACGAGGGCTATAAGTTTGAATCCTTTCCAAAAAGAGGGTACATGTTAAAATCTGTGCCTGATCTTCTTTATCCGGATGAGATCCATATGGGACTTAAATCAGGTCTCATCGGGCGGCACATACATTATTTTGATGAATTGGTATCTACCAATATAACAGCAAAAGAACTGGCACACAACGCAGATGACGGTACGGTTGTGGTTGCAGAGATACAAAAAGATGGACGTGGACGACTGGGGCGTGAGTGGCTTTCACCCCGCGGTGGGATATGGATGTCGATCATACTAAAACCCACAATTTCACTTGCACATGCATCAAGATTGACACTGGTTGCAGGAGTCGCAATAACAAAAGCCATCCGAAAACTTGATGTGGATGCTCGCATCAAATGGCCAAACGATATACTGATAGGCAACAAAAAAGTATGTGGTATCCTTACTGAAGTAAATGCCGAAATAGAACAGGTGGACTACATAGTGGTTGGTATTGGTATTAATGCAAATGTGGATATGAATGATTTCACAGATAATGTGAAGAACGTTGCGACCACATTGTGGTCAGAAATTGGAAAGCCTATTGATCGCGTGTCGTTTATACAGGACATGTTATTTGAGATAGAACAAGAATACATGAAGTTTAGTACACAATCATTTTCAGGTATTATTGATGAATGGATCTCACTATCAGACACCATTGGTCGCCAGGTCACCATAATGACACCTTCTAAGATCTTCGAGGGTAAGGCAGTTGGAATAACAGGTGATGGTGCCCTTGTTGTTGAAGATTCAGATGGCAGGTGTGAAGACGTAATGGCTGGTCTTTGCATCTATGCAAGAGCAAAATAGGATTGGATTTTATGTGCAACAAAATTGAAAGATTGGGGTGTGTCAGAATTGTAATAATGCTTGTAGTATTATCATTATTATTCGCCTGTTTTTCAGTTCCTGTCGGCGCGCTTAAAAATGACGATGTATTGGTAAATGGTAGTGGGATGTACCTTACAACCGGGGAGGTGTGGTCATTTTACCAGGGTTATAAACTGGCTTTTAAAGGATTAAGTTCAAGTCAGGAGGGGGACAAAATATGGATCGAGCTTTTATTGAACGGTGAAAGTATGGATGATATGATTATGCAAGAAGGTGAACATTTTGTTTACACTCATAATTCAAAGGAGATATTCAATATCACCGCAGATACAATATATACAGGGCCTTATGGCGGGCTTGTCACATTTAAACCTGTGTATCAGTATCTTGATCCTGCGCTCCCTGAATCTGATATGATACAAGACATTGATCTGCCGGGGATTTCAAACAATATTTTTAACAATTCTATCGTATCAACAGAAACAGGGAATGTTGGTGGATTTGGTGCTGCAATGCTCTTCTTGTGTGTTTTTGCTGCAATTTTTATAACTCGAAAAAACGGATGAAAACGATTATAAAATTTTGTGTAATCAACAACAATAACAACAATAATAAAAACAATGTAACTATTCAGTTATCCTTGAGACCGGACGCCGACGGCGAAAATCCTCGAATTTGTGTCTATTGCACTATATATTCCAGTTTTTAATACTGAATCCATACCCATCGATTTCAACGGTATTTGTCAATTGTGTGTAATTATCAATTTAGGGGTTATTCAGTATACTGATAATGTTTATGCATGGCTGAATAGTTACAAAACAATAATAACAACAATAACAAAAACGTATTTGTATAGCTGTGTAAATGAGTTCGTCCTATTTAAAAAAATATTGAAATAAAAACCGGTGCGAACACCGTTAGGCGGCACATCCCACTGCCACCAAACCCATAGTCCATAGTACACAATTCAAATATGGATATCTCATATCTGCTAAAACGACGGTCGTGTCCTAAGTTGCGTGATCTCATAGGCTTTTGTCATAGATCAAGGTCGCCACTGGCATTGATTCTGAGCAACACACTTAAAATATACATATAGTTTCGCCGCATAACGATTATTATAAAAGATTACGATTTCCGGGCAATACCAAAACGACAACGCTTATAAACAATTTTGTTTTTCATGTCCGTGGTATGGAAACGTGCCGTTCCGCGCGCGCACGAAGTCGCGCTGTTTTCATAATGAACTCGTTAAACCAACCGCTTGGCACCAAACATAAAGGTGTACTGACTCGGTATATATACAATACTTTTAGTGACAGGTCAATACATTATCGGATGTGCATTCAATCTTGCCAAAGATATCGACAAATTATTTTGATCCTTTATTATAGTATATTATGGATAATGCCGCCTGCGGCGGTCGCATTGGTTTTCGATTAATATACATTTGAATTCTGCACACAGGATTTAAGCTATACAAATACAAAAATTGTAATTAGTATGCCTGACAAATTTCCAGTATACTGAAAGATCACTCAAGACACTTCAGTATGTCTTGTGGTTCATATCTTGGTTTTATTATACGTGTGCGCCCGCGCATACCCTTGCCTGAGAAATTAGCATCAACGAACTGGACCGTGTTGAGTTTGTTTACCATGTCGTAAAACCTTGTATAACCAAGTTTTGTGATCTCATGGAATGACCTGTAAAGTTCTCCTGTATAAGCGTCCTTTCCTTTTGCAATCAAACGGAGCAGCGTTCTCTCATCAGGTGTGAGCGACTTGATACTTCGACAAAGGTGCATCAATCGGGAGGCTTCATAAGCCTTCTCAACATCTTCCATAGATATTGTCCGGCTTGCACGAAGTTCGGCATTATGTCCTGAACGCTTAAGCAGGTTTATACCTACACGCAGGTCCCCTGTCCGGTCAACATAGCCAACAATCATATCCCGTATTTCATCAGAAACAACATCCGAAAAAAATGCATGCTTGATCCTGTTTGATATAATATCCTGCAATTCACCGTAGTCATATCTCGGACAATCGATTTCCTCCGGTAAGAACACAGAACTTACTTTAGGATCGAACTGGTAAATCTTTCCGGTATCACTGACAATAGTAATAACCCCTATCTTTGTACCTGGAGACTGTTCATGTGCGCGAAGAAGTGAATACAGGATTTCATCCGCATGTCCTTCATAGAACAAGTAATTGATATCATCAAGTGCAACAACCAGTATCTTCCCTGATTCTACTAAAAACTCGGTAACTTTTTCAAACAATTTACGAAATGAAACACCTGATGATGGAGGAGATACATCAAACAGTTTCTTATAGATCCTGGAGATCACGGCAAAACGTGTCGAATCCATCTGGCAATTGACTTTCACGAATATAGTATTATTAGTGTGCTCTCCCATTTCCTCGAACACTTTCAATACAGCAGTTGTTTTTCCGGTGCCCGGGGGGCCGGTCAATAGGCAATTTATGGGGCGCATTCCGCGCATTGCCGGTCGCATGCTGTACATAAGAGCCTGCAATTGGGTATCACGGTGTACAAAATACTCCGGAATGTGGTCAAGTTCAAGCACTTCACCATTTTTAAAAATTGTCTCATCCCAAAGAAGCATATCCTTATTCACTAAAATATCTCCTTGATATCACAATGGTTTATCCATTAAACTTTATGTATTTATTAAGCGATTTATAACACCGCTGAGATGCACCGCATGCGGCGGTTGCATTATATTTTTCTTTAGTTTTACATTGATCAATTCCATTTACACTGCCAACAAATACAACTTTATTTATTAACCTGTGCACACACATAATAGTCTTTTGCTTTGATACACTGTGCCTATGGCGGTGTAACTTTTTCCGCTCCCCGATTTTGTTTTTATCGAATCTATCTTAAACTATATCGCTGCTTGTCGTTGATTTGCGTTATGATTTGACAAGTAGAAGCATGTAATATCATAAAATGATTATGAAACACATTAAGAATAAGCCTTCTATTATATGCGATTATAGTAATAACGGAAACTTCCGGTTACGATCAAACGCTTGATCAAACACAAATGAAATTCCTATAACTTTTAATACATAATACTGCATATTGTTAAACATGACATATACAAAAGCACAGGAACAATTTGCAAAGCGTTCCCATGCATATGCAAAAAGCAGTGCACTTTCCAATAAAAATAACCTCAAACGAATCATAGAACTTACAGCTCCATCCAGTACTGACCACCTGTTGGATGTTGCCACCGGGACAGGTTTTTTGGCATTTGAATTTGCAAATCACGTATCAGATGTTATCGGAATTGACTTCACAGACAAAATGCTTGCAATTGCAAAGCAGTGTAAAACGGACAATGACACCAAAAATGTGGTTTTTGAATCCGCAGATGTGGAATTGCTTCCATTTGATGACAATAGTTTTAACATTGTTTCCTGCAGGTTTGCATTTCATCATTTCCTGCATCCTGAAAAAGCAATCTCGGAAATAACAAGAGTCCTTAAACATAACGGAAAAATGGTTCTTGTGGACATTGTATCACCAGAAGATATTGCAAAAAGCGAGTACCAGAATAAGATGGAACAGATCCGGGATCCATCCCATGTAAAACATTATCGACCATCTGAGATTATGCAGATGCTAACCTGTCGTGATTTTGAAATCCTGCACTTTGAGGACTGGCCTGCTGATTTTGCGTTCGATGAATGGGTCTTAATGTCAGATCCGGATGTCGAGTCCACAAAACGTGTCAGGGAAATGATGATCGATGCCATGGAAAATGATCTTACGGATCTGGGTATACGACTCAATAGTAAAGGAAATATCTGGTTTACTTATAATACAAAGATCATTATTGCAAAGAAAGGACAAGCATAACGATAATTAATAGTAAAAGGAAAAGTAAAATGTTTGGATGGACAGGCAGAACAATTACAGTGGATCTGGGTGACAGGTCTATATTGGAATCTAAAACTTCTATAAAAACCGCAAAAGAGTATCTTGGCGGGCGTGGTATGGGTGTAAAGATACTATATGATATGGTCGCACCAATAATTGACCCATTGAGTCCTGAAAATCCGCTGATACTCACAACCGGTCCCCTGACAGGAACCCCTGCACCCATGTCAGGAAGGCACTCCATCACTACAAAATCGCCGTTGACCGGAACGATATTCGACTCAAGCGCAGGCGGCTTTTTCGGGAAGGAAATGAAGTTTGCAGGAATTGATGCATTAATTATCACAGGCAAAGCAGACGCACCTGTGTACTTGCAGATTGATGATGAAGACGTTAATATTGTTCCGGCTGCGCATCTCCGGGGAATGAATTCAAGGGAAACAACAAATGCTCTCAAATCATATGGCTGCGTTTCCTGTATCGGAAGAGCAGGCGAACGGCAGGTAGGTATTGCAAATATCATGAACGATTATGTGCATGCATGCGGACGCGGAGGTCTGGGGGCTGTGGCAGGTTCCAAGAACTTAAAAGCGATCGTTGTCAGGGGATCCTATAAACCCGAAATTGCTGACAATGCTGCTTTTACAGAGGCAAAAGAGAGTGCGATGCGGCTCCTTCGTGCAAGTCCTGTGACATCAAAAGGACTGAAGAATTACGGTACTTCGGTGCTGGTAAGCCTTATGAACTATATGAAGATACTTCCGACCGATAATTTCCGAAACAGGGAGTTTAAAGGTGCTGAATCCGTATCCGGAGAGTATATCAATAATAATTACGACATAAAACGCCATTCGTGTTACAACTGTCCGGTAGGATGCAAACGCAGTATCAAGGAAACCGATATGGAGATTCCCGAATACGAGACGGTATGGGCGTTTGGGCCTGACATAGGGAACGAGGACATGGATTCAATTATCAGGGTGAACAGGATATGCAATGATTATGGGATGGACACCATTTCCTGTGGTTCCACAATTGCGGCATATTCGGAATTGACGTCTACTCACATCGATCCTGTTCAACTTGATGAACTGGTCGTGCAGATCGGGGAGGGAGAATGTGAACTTGGTGCAGGTTCACGAGTATATTTGCGTTTAAAAGGGGCTGAAGAGTTGAGTATGAGTTCCAAAGGCCTGGAGTTCCCGGGCTACGATCCGCGTGGGGTTTTGGGACAGGCACTCGGATATGCGACATCGAACAGGGGTGGCTGTCACCTTCGTGCATATATGGTTGCGCCCGAGGTCATTGGAAAACCTAAATTGATCGACCGCCTCACATTCAACGGCAAGGCAGGGCTTGTGCAGATATTCCAGAATCTCGCTGCGGCGGTTGATTCTCTTGCGGTTTGCAAGTTCGGGTCTTTTGCCATGGGCGAAGAGGAACTTGCAGCATTGCTCAGCGCTGTGACAGGTGTCCATTATTCCCCGCAGGACCTGCTGCATGCAGGTGAACGTATCTGGAACCTGGAGAGGTTATTCAATATAGGTGCAGGTTTCACACGTGCGGATGACTCACTTCCTGCGCGCATGTTTGAAGATGGGGGAATGGGTATGGAGAACGCGACAAATATTACGAGTGTGATAAATAAGGATGAGTTTGAAAAAACACTTACGGATTACTACCATTACCGGGGATGGAATAAGGACGGTATTCCCTCAAATAAAAAATTAGGGGAACTCGGGATCTCCTGAATGGAAATCCCGCTTTCCGATCAGGACCTGCGCCTGATATATGCGCCCACAAGTGTCGCGAGTGCAAGTGCTGCCCCAAATGCAGGGGTGGATGCAGTTTCTTCTTCAGCTGTTTCTCCATCTTCATCTGTTTCTTCATCTGACTCCGGTTCCCCCAGGTCAATTATTATTTCGTGTTCCGAGAACTCGGGTATGTACACTGCCATTGAAACAGTATCATTCTCCTGCAAAAGGTAACAAAGCGCCCTATTACCACCTGCAAAAAGTTCATCGATATCTCCTGCGCGTTTAAGTGCAACTCCGTCATATTGCAATCTAATACGTTCAGGCCTGGTCAGGTCAATGGTCTCGTTATCAAGATCTATTGTGATGACCTGACCTACTTCCATCTCCGATTCAATTCCAAGTACTACACGGTTTCGGATCGCTTCTTTTACCTGTAAATTAACAGGCGTATAATTTAGAAGACATGTCGTGTTTCCGCGCTCACGGATGGTAAGTTCCACACCAACTCTTCCAAGTGCAACCTGCTGGTTGATCCTCTGGTGCATGTATAACGTGCGGTCAGGATACTGGTGTTGTGTCTGGATATATTGTGGTTCCATGGGGGTTGCCCTGAACATGACCTGGCTGTTTTTAACCAGTTCTACTGTGATGATGCTGTCTGTAATGTCAACATTGTCAGCAGTGATAGGCACATTCGTATCATCCGTAAGGAAATCCCTGCATATTATAAGATAACCTTCGAAATTGCCTTTTGTTATCTTAATGGAGACCGTGTTATTGGCACTATCATTCGTCTTTTCAGCTTCTACTCCATCTGCAAGGTTGAATGTCACTGTTTTATCATCCAGTACTTTAACCTGTAATATCGCAGTCGGGTTGTCATGCAAAAGGAACAGGCTTGAATTTGCTACATAACTTGAAATTGCACCCTGCAATCTCTCGTAACTATAATCAAAATCCGATACTCTTACCGAATCAAAAATAGCGTCTCCGGAGATCATAAAGTTAATTATCTCACCGGATTCGTTGAATGTATATGTTACATAATGTCCGTATGATATACCGTCCTGTTCCAGGAAATTGAGACCAGGTGTCATTCTTTGTTCACGTATTCCCTGCATGGCCTGCTGTCTTATTTCAGCCATATTTCTTGCATTGAATGAAGAGGTCGTACCTCTCATGTGCATGACCATGTAGTTTGCGATATCATCACTTTTCACACCGTATTGAAGTTCGATGTTTCCAATTGTCATTTCCCTGTTAATATCTGCCGCAAGACCCAGATCGGAAATAGCACTATCAATGGATACACCAAATACATCGCAGGTCTGTGTGAATGTATTTTCTGTAAATCCAACGAACCTGCTGTCCATTTGTCCGAAATCATCTGCGTGCATCATGCCACCCCTCATATTTTCAGGTTCCATGCCTGCTCCTGCACCCATTTTTGCAAATGCAGGGGACGTGATCGCGAGCAAAAGTAGCGTAATACTGACCAGTAGTACGCCTGAACGTTTCATAATTTTCATAATTTTCATAATTTATCCTCCAATCTAGGGATTAATGCGAGATTACTATAAGTAAATATTGAAAGTTGCCTATGACATATATCCTGATTTATAAATTACAGTTCAAAAAGAAGGAAAATAATCAATTTTAAATAGTTTCAAGCATTTTAACTGCCAGACACATACTTAATAGCAATATTTTAGTGATAAATTGATATGTGGTACAATGAATTATGAACCGCATTACCTGATAAACGTCTTTAAACAGGTATTCACACTTCAATCGGAGGAACATAATATGAAACAGCAAGTAGAGGTAAAAACACTTAAGGAAGGAAAATACGTTGTCGTAGACGATGAACCATGTGTGATTAAAAACATATCGAAATCAAAACCTGGTAAACACGGTTCTGCAAAGGCAAGGATCGATGTGATCGGTATTTTTGACGGGCAGAAACGTTCGATTATAAGTTCGGTGTCAGCAAAAACCTATGTTCCGCTAGTGGAGCGTAAGAATGCACAGGTACTGTCGGTAACTGGAGATATTGCCCAGTTAATGGATATGGAAGATTATTCAACTTTTGAACTCCCCGTGCCTGATGAGTACAGGAAAAGGGTTGTGGAAGGTGCGGATATTACATACATAACAGCAATGGGTAATACGAAGATCGACCTAAGGTAGGCTTTTTAAGGTTCGTTTTACATTTCTTAACGTTTATGTTCAATAATCCAAAAATGATGGATGCCCTGTCAGACTACAGGACTGCCGAATATGTAATATTTGGCGTACCGTTTGATGGAACATCATCATTTCGGGCAGGCAGCCGTTTTGCCCCGGATGCTATGCGCAAGGCATCTGCAAACTTTGAGAGTTACAACGCTTTTTTTGATATCGATCTTGCAGATGTGCGAATTCACGATGCAGGTGACCTGGAACCGTATGCATCAGTGAATGATACGCTGCGAGACCTGTTCTATGCCGTTGAGCCGATAGCAAAGGAGGGAAAGATACCGATAATGCTTGGTGGTGAACATTCACTGACCCTGCCCTGTGTCAGGGCATGTGCAAAATACGCAGGTGGTGATCTTGGTGTTGTGGTACTGGATGCACATTTTGATCTTCGTGATGAGTACAGTGGTTTGAAATATAACCATGCGTGTGTTTCACGGCATATCATTGAAGAGGTTACTGATAATTATGTCTCTATCGGGATTCGGAGCGGACCTGAGGAAGAGTGGAATTTTGCAAAAGAGAACAACATCAGGTATTATACTCCGGATGATGTTTCAGGGAAAGGGATAAAAAACGTGCTGGATGAGGTTATAGAATATCTTGATTGTAGCAATATCTATCTCTCGCTGGATATGGATGCGCTTGACCCCATGTTCGCACCTGCGCTAGGAACACCTGAACCTTTCGGACTTGATGCTGTGGACGTGCGGGAAGTGATACGCACACTTGCACCTATGTCAGTTGGTTTTGATGTGGTTGAGATCGCACCTGAATATGATGGCGGCCAGACTGCAATGCTTGGTACGAAACTTATGCGCGAGTTCATTGCGGCGCATGCGCGTGCTGCGCTGGGTTGAAACGGGGTAGGCGCTGTTAT
>JBQVMC010000031.1:0-17938 GCA_052361145.1 Methanosarcinaceae archaeon | reverse complement strand
CACCGATGCAGTATCGAAAACGGAATGCTCCTCGATCTCACCATCGAACTCAGGCTCACCCTTGAGCATTGAATAAAGTCTCTGGATAGTGGTGATACACACGCGGCTCACAGGATCCAGAGTGTTTGAGGTCAGATGCTGCACATTATAGAGTTCCGTAAATTTCCGACCGTCATCGGGCGTCATATATTGCTCGAACTCTGCCAGGGTCTGTCGTCCTAGATTGCTTCTATCGACCAGAAACAGCACACGTTTTGCATCGGCATGTTTGATCAGGCGATAGATAAAACTAACAGCTGCAAAGGTTTTGCCGCTTCCCGTTGCCATCTGGATCAGCGCCTTTGGTCTGGCATCAGAAAAAGACTTCTCAAGATTATGGATGGCTTCAAATTGACAATTCCGAAGTCCCTTTTGATCAAGTGGGACCATTACGCACGCTTTCTTGAGTCGTGCTCTTAATGTTTCAACTTGATCGAACCATTCATTCAATGTCTCAGGTTTGTGAAATGCAAATATCCGTCGAGAGCGCGGATCAGGGTCTCTAATGTCCCTGAAAAACGTCTCCTCTCCTGTACTCTCATAGGCAAAAGGAAGCGTTTCGCTAACATGCGGGAGATTTTCAGGAACACTTTTCATGTATTTTTCTGTCTGCTCTGCTACTCCACTCAATGTTGTTCCAACAGCCTTCGCTTCTACGACTCCTAAAGCCATCCTGTCAACAAAAAGCAAATAATTGGCAAATCCGGATTCCAATGGAAATTCGCGCACAGCCACTCCTAAAGATGCTCCAAGATTTAATTCATCCAGATCCTGAACTATCCAACCTGCTGCGGTTAATTGTTCATCAATTTCCTGACGCGCTTTTTCTTCGGGAGTCATAAGTTTATCCAACTTCGATTAACGTATCTCTCAAAATATATTATGTTACATTATTTAGTTTATAATTATTTATAACTATACCGTTAGCAGTCGTAAGTTGAAAATTCTCGCTGGAGTTTGCGGAAAATATCAGTGAATAAAGGCTCTATAACAACAGGTTCGACATTGTCTAGAATCGTGCGCATTTGAGTGTCAAAAGGTACGTTTTCTATATTGTAGATTTTTTGTATGTTCGTGCCGTCAGAGCGTCTGTTGTCAAAAGCGAGCAATGAAGGATCTTTGAGGGAAAACATGGCAAAAGCCGACATAAGTGTGTCGGGTAGGGAAATCGTACTGTTATTTGATCGATAGTCTGGTATTTTCTCAAATCCTGAACGAACTTGACGAAATAGTGTATCAGCGTTCAAATTAATTTGAAGTTTGATTTGTTGAGTTATGAATATTCATCTATTTATTGAAAATTTGAATAAATTATTGGAATTATTCTATTCATTACTTAATTATTACAGATAATATTTACGAAAATATGAAAAAGTGATCTGTTTACTGCATGCGTTTATTATCATAACGGGAATTGCTGTTAAAACATAGTGTCATATTAATATAACATATTTAAGTTATATCCATAAATGATTTGTTACATATCTTATTAAAAACTGTGTTACATTGAGCATATTAGAGTGTTTGCTTCAGCTTTTACATAATCCTCCAGACATGCATTTCAGAATGCTCAACACCAAATTGCTCTTTGATCAGCTTGTGAACTTCTTTTAATTTCTAATCATCTTTGTACTTGAGTGGGTTCTTTAATATCTCAATTTCCCCTTCGTTAAGTTTTGGTTTCGGACCTCCGTTGAAGTTTGGAACAAGTCTATCATATCCTGATCTATTCCACCGCTTGAGCCATTCATAAGCATTCGGCATAGTAATCCCGAGTTTATCACTTGCTTTCCCTATGACGTATCCCCGATAGAGAAAACGTCTAAATTAGAGCCTTTTCAATACGCGAAGTTCCTTTTCTTTTCCTTTAATCGTTTTTTCCAAATCGTTCAAACTTATTTGTTTGGCGATGTGACATATCCAATCCCGACCCATAGAAATGTATATGCACCCATATATTAATAAAGTTTGGTTATTATGCAGATTAACCACTGGATTTTCGCAAAGTACTAAAATGAATGTCACAAAAACTATATTATATCCACAACAATGTGGCAAGGGTATTGATATAAAAAATGTCAAAAAAGAAAGAGAATAAACAAACATGAGTGATAACAAAAAATGAAAAGAGGGATAATATCTGCGTTGCTTGTTGCTTTAATGATTATCCTTATAATCATTACTTCAGCACCCGCTATCGCCAGTGCCGAAATATCAGAACCAGAGCTTATAACACCGGAAATTCCTTCTTATCAACCGTATGATTTTGAACTAAAACCAACTGCCGATGTATTCATAGAACCAGGATACAGTTTTTCTTCTTTGATAGAATGGTCAGAGTTTTATGACAATTCAAGAGGGTTTGTTAAAGTTTGGTTAAAAAACACAGGAGATAATCCCTTATTTATATACGCATATGGAGTGGAAACACAAGGATTACCAGAGGGTGGATGGATCCCGTCTAAGATCGGTTTAACAATTTATCCAGGAGAGAAGAAGTATCTTGGTATAGCCAGTGTTTATGTAGATGACGATGTTGACAATTTTTCTCTTAAACAATGTTTTGCTTTAATGGCAAAGACTGATAAAGGAAAATGGTACGACTATAAAACAGTATTTATGGAAGAAATAACAGAAATATTAGTTAATCCTACCCTAACAAAAAGAGAACCAATTTATCAATCCGATCATGGAAATCAGTTCACACAGATAAATAAATTGATCTTCCCAATGGATCCAACAATTCGAAATACTGCTATACAAACGGCAAAGAAGCATCCTGGAGCGTATAACATCTATCAAGTTTGTGGTTTATTTGACTATGTCGTGGTCAACACTGAATATGTCAGCGATCCGAGAGGATTAGAGTACATGGCTAAGCCCTGTGAAACTTTGATAGCAGGTGCAGGAGACTGTGATGATTATTCAATATTACTTGCGGCACTTATAGATGCTATTGGCGGCACACCAAGAATATACATGACCGATAATCATATGTTTGCAGCAGTATACATCGGCGATGAAAATAACATCAATTGTATAGAATCTGCAATTGGAAAGTATTACAACACTCCTATCACATTGCATTACCTAACTGATGACTCCGGGGTATGGCTATTACTCGATCCTACTAACAGTTTGTACGCAGGTGGATTGCCCGGGGGAGCAAAACCAACAAGGACAGGGTGGACATTTGAGAATGCCACAAATATATCAGTTATAGATATTACTCCCTATTTTAAGGACATACAAGAGGGAGTAAATATGACCGATCTGATTTTCTGCTCTTATATAAGGGGCGATCAAGATTATGATAAACAATCCGATGCAACTTATGACTCCGGAGATACCGTTTGGATGTATC
The DNA here is from genome assembly GCA_052361145.1 of Methanosarcinaceae archaeon. Classification (GTDB taxonomy): domain Archaea; phylum Halobacteriota; class Methanosarcinia; order Methanosarcinales; family Methanosarcinaceae; genus Methanovorans. Next base: position 14,535 of record JBQVMC010000031.1, on the reverse strand, counting down.
ATGAAACTTTTAACTTTGACGTGGGGAGGCAAGATGGAACATATGATGTATGGCTTAAACATTCCTTAAAGGTGTTTGATAGTGATAATAACATTGTGTATGAGGATTTAGATTGGGATGAATTTCATGAAAGTGATAATACCGTTCCCGGTGCTATTTGGTCATCGGATAACTTTGGAACATCAAATTATCAAAAAGACCAGTACAAAGTCGAAATGACAGTAAAAGATATGATTTCCGGAGAGTCAAAGACTATTACAGGATATTTCATGATTGGAACAGCACCAGCGGAGCCAGGATTTGAAATTGTTTTCGCAATTGCGGGACTACTGGCAGTAGCATATTTATTGGGAAGAAGAAAATAAAATATACCAAACGGGGATGACTCATAATTTATTCTGAATGTTATGCAGATGGGACTTAAAAAAGAGGGTACAAAAATGACAAATGAAACGGGAATCAATAAAACAGTAGATGAATTAACTGAGGAATTAAAAAAAATAGAATTACAACAGAAAATTATTGAAGCACAGAAAAGTACATTGAAAACGCTATTGCCGGATTCAGAAGTTAAGACACTTGAAGGTATGCATACTATTGATGACAATGTTGCCATTGAATGCAAAATTCTTACTTATAAGGCGATGTCTGAAATTGCTTTTCAAATAAGTAAGGAGATTAAAAATATAAAGAAAAATATAGATGTAGAGCGTATAATTATTTTTAATCAAGATGATTTTAATAGAGTAATGTTATATAAAACATTCATAAGACAAATACAATTTCTTAAAATACAGTATGAAGAACAATTTCTTAAAATACAGTATGAAGAACAATTTCTTAAAATACAGTATGAAAAGATAGAACCCATACTTACTCCAACGAAAGTATCGTTCAGGCGGATGGTATCTTTTGTTTCACCCACTGCTGCCGTTGCTGCCGTACCTGCAATGTTAAAATCCTTTGTAGATATCGCTTCACTTTTTAAGGTTAATACAGATATTAAAGGAAAGAAAACTGTAATAGATGATGAAGCAGTGGTTGCCGAAATTGCGAGGGTATTAAACTCAGTTGGAATAACAACAATCTATCCTGTTTTCATGAATAAAATACCGGATGAAGTATTAGAAGACTTATCAGAATTATCTGGATTTAAAATAGAAGCGGATACTAAAATAAAAGAATGGAACGAAAACGAATCCTTTGCGGATAAAGTTGCATTTTTAGAAAATTTAAACATACAATATGAAGCGATATTAGCAGATTTGTTTGTCGTTGATGAAAAAACAGGAATTAATAGATTAGAAACATTGATAAGAGGTGAAATGTTAAGTATAGAACTTGATAAAGACAATGTATATGTTTTATACCTGAAAGTTGCAGATAGTGGAGGCAATAATAAAGTAACACGAAATTTATTGCATAGTCGATTATCCCATAGCGGGGGAGCAATAATAACTTACTTTTTGCTCAGCAAGGAAGGTATTGTAGAAACATCGAAGACCATGTATAACATTACAGATTATACGGAATTTAATAACCCATGCAGTATAGGAAAATTAAACAACTTTTAACCTGAAAAGTCAATGAAACTCCCCACAGCGATCTGTGGGGTATAATAATTAAGATTCAGATTACTCTCGATTCTTCCATTCGATTAACTTTCCGTTCTAATATTCCTTATATCTCTGACATAGTGCTATATTCCAGCACATTCGAGACCGGATATGTAATAACTTCAATGCCTGTTTCTTCCACAGCTGCGATAGCATTTACACCTACAAAAACAGGAAGTCCTGATTTACCTGCATCAACCGGTGCGCCAAATATTGGCTCTCCATCTTTACCGATTGTAACTGCACCATTTATATCTGACTTTTTTGCCAGTTCAAGTACATCATTTGCTTTTTCAGCGGCTGATGCAGGAATTTGGCGTGTGTTTGCAAGAATTTTACCTGACCCTGTTTCAAGCACATCCAGAACAGATGTTGAATGCCTGCTCATAAATATCTTGATCGGGTCAATTGATGTACCGCTGTAAGATATGAGATCATGGAATCTGGTAGGTTCATGATTATTCACTTCAAGTATTCCTCCATAGGCAGGTTCAACCGGAATTCCATTCTTTAACAAAAGCCCATCAAATGTTATGCTACAAACAGTTGCTATTGCCAATTTGCCTTCCGGAACATAGATATCAGTAGAATCCTCATCAAATATTCTGACACGGGGACTGATCGCTGCACCGCCTTGTGCAGCATATCTCATGATATCTGCAAAATCGTCGAAAATATCTTTATCGATATTGGATATATTCACAATTACATTTCCGGTTTTGGATTCAAGATCGTAATCAGACTTGTAGATCAGGTCTTCTATGCGTGTGATAACAAAACCAAGGCGGTCTCCAATAAGCGCTTCCTTGAGTTCTCTTTGACCTAACTCAGTTACTGTTCGCCCGGCATACCCGTGCTTTTTTGTCAGTCCACGCTCATCCAGTATCCTTAAATGGTAACGTACGGCACGTTCACCTATCCCATATCCGCGGTCATTAAGTTCATCAGCGATGTTCCTTGCACCGATCGGTTTGTCTTTTTCGCTGATCACTCTCATTATTTCAATGAGTTTGCGCTCGATTTGTGAGTCTGTCATTGTTTATCAACCAATATAACTGATGTATAAGTTTAATGGTATCCAGTTCAAAAACCAGGGTAAAATGCATATTCGGATTATCTAAACCAAGTGCCTGAGCATCTTTTGATTTCAAAATGGAGTCAGTTACCCATATATTTGAAGCGGATACGTTTAATGTGTATAATAAATTTAAACTTGAACTTAAACTTAAACTTAAACTTAATGTGTATAAGTCTGATGCATACGTTAGATCAGTTCTTAAATTTGCAAATTTCAAATTCACATACTTTTGACAAGGTCATAAGTTTCGGACACTGTCGGACAACATGCAGTAGTTGCTAGATGGGACAGCCATAGCATGTAACTTATCGGGGTTACGGTCCCCACACAATCACCGACCGACATATTATCAGGATATTTGTTTCCATCTTCACATCGTATTGATTGTCCAATTCCCAAGTTCACATACAACATCCATTACCAGTTCTAAATTTGGACGCATACCGGCAGCCTGTATAATTTTCCCGAATATAAGTCAGACATGTTTATATTTCGCCGATCGTTACCTTTAATATAATATCGCCCTGCTCAATTTTTTCAACAACATCCTGACCTTCTATAACCTGACCAAACACTGTATGCTTACCGTCAAGATGTGGTTGTGGAGATTCTGTTATAAAGAACTGGCTTCCTCCTGTGTCGGGACCTGCATTAGCCATTGATACTGTTCCTGTTGTGTGTTTTAACTCAGTATGGAATTCATCAGGGATCACATACCCCGGACCTCCGGTTCCATCTCCACCCGGGTCTCCTCCCTGTATCATAAAACCGTGTATGACCCTGTGAAATGTTAAACCGTCATAAAATTCTTTACCGGCAAGATCTATGAAATTTTTTGTTGTGATCGGAGCCCTGTACTCATACAGTTCAAATTTAATAACTCCTTTATCGGTAACAATAGTTGCAATCCTGTTCTCACCTGTCTTTGCATCCATGGTTTTTGAATCCGTTTCATTTTCCAAACATCCGGATGTCATTGAAAACAATAAAATAAATGCTATAATCAATATATTCCATCTCATATTCACCAGATGTACTACAAATGCTATAAGATTTACTGATACTACAAAGCAGTCACAGCAAACCTATAAAAGATCACTACTTCGCCTGATCCTCGGTAGCATTCATATAGGCCCCAACCGCCGCACTTACCGCTGCGAACTTCTGGTTGCGATTATCAATTGCAGACGCAAGTGTTGCACCTTTTATGGAATCTTCTTTAACGACATTTTTCACCTCATCAATTATGTTATAATCCTCGATAAAGTGAGTTGTTAGATTTCCACTTCTAAAATCCTTATGCCTGAGTACAGCCTTGTGGAACGGAATGTTTGTTGTAATACCTATTACCACATATTCATACAGTGCCCGTTCCATCCTCGCGATCGCTTCCTCACGATCGCGCCCCCAGACACTTAATTTAGAGATCATTGAATCATAATACGGCGATATTGTATAACCCATGTATACCCCGCTATCGATCCGGACACCTGGTCCCCCTGCAGACCTATACCTGTGGATCTTGCCCGGGGATGGTGCAAAATCATTTAGCGGATCTTCAGCATTAATCCTGCATTCAATTGCCCAGCCATTGATCTTTATATCCTCCTGACGGTATTGCAACCTATCACCACAAGCAATGTGTATCTGGTCTTTCGCAAGGTCAATACCAGTTACCATCTCGGTGATAGTGTGCTCAACCTGAAGGCGCGTATTAACTTCAAGGAAATAATAATCACCTTTTGAGTATAGAAACTCCACTGTGCCTGCATTTTCATAACCGATAGACTTTGCAGCCTTTATGGCTGTTTCGCCCATTTCTTTGCGAAGTTCTGGTGTCATTATTGGTGACGGTGCTTCCTCTATCAATTTCTGGTGTCTGCGCTGAATGGAGCATTCCCTGTCAGACACATAAACCGTGTTCCCATACTTATCCGCAAGTATCTGGAACTCGATATGTCTCGGTTCATCAACATACTTCTCAATAAACACAGTTGAATCGCCAAATGCCGATTTTGCCACCGATTTGATCATACTAAGCGCATGATCGAACTCATCCTTTGAATGCACGATCTTCATTCCGATCCCACCACCGCCTGCAGAAGCCTTGATGATCACGGGATACCCGATATAATCTGCGATCTCTGTTGCCTCCTCCACATTCTCGATCGGTTTTTCAGTGCCCGGTACAATTGGAACACCTGCTTTGATCATAGCAGTACGTGCTTTAATTTTGCTTCCCATCTGCTCAATGACATTGCTTGGGGGACCAATAAATATAAGTCCATTCTCTTCACACTTTTTTGCAAAAACTGCATTTTCAGACAAAAATCCATATCCGGGATGGATACCATCAGCATCTGACTCTTTTGCGACATCAATGATTGCATCCATATTCAGGTAACTCTGGCTGGACGGTGCCGGACCTATGAGATATGCCTCATCTGCGTATTTTGCAAAAAGGGCATTCCTATCCGCTTCCGAATACACGGCAACAGTAGGAACACCCAATTCACGGCATGCACGCATAGCACGGATTGCGATCTCACCTCTATTTGCAACGAGAACTTTGTTAAACATGATTCTCACTTTCCTGTCTTTTTCTTATTCGATTGCCATTAGCAGGTCACCGGAATTTACCGAATCACCATCAGTAATGAAAATTTCCTTCACAACACCACTGTGTGGTGTATGTACTCCATTTTCCATTTTCATTGCCTCAATGACACATATCGTATCTCCCTGTGCAACAGTATCACCGATCTCAACTTCGACCGATAACACAATGCCCTGCATGGAACTAGTAACTGCACCCACCACAGATCCAGATGTAACTTTTGCTGGTGCATCTACAATCGACACAACACTACCGATAGGTTCTATCTTTACATCAAATACATCACCATCAACCTCAACCCTGAATTCCGTAGGAATTGCAGATGATGGTGCACAGACATCTTCATCTACCCTGACTGGCACGAGAACTTCTTCTTTACATTCACCTTTCAAAAACGTTGGTGCAATTGCAGGATAGAGTATATATGTCAGCACATCTTCTTCCTTCTTCACAAGACCAAACTCATACGCTTCTTTTTCCATGCGCTCATATTCAGGTTCCAAAAGATCAGCCGGACGGCATGTTATAGGTTTTTCATCCCCGATTATCTTTGCAATGATCTCATCGCTTATAGGCGCAGGTGAACGGCCATATAATCCCCTTACATAATTTTTTACTTCATTAGGAATTACCTTATATCGTTCACCCATAAGTACATTCATTACGGCCTGCGTTCCCACGATCTGGCTTGTTGGTGTCACAAGGGGTGGATATCCGAGTTCAGCTCGAACCTTTGGCATCTCTGCAAGTACATCATCATACCTGTCGAGTGCATTCTGCTCTTTTAACTGTGAAACAAGGTTAGACAGCATTCCACCTGGTATCTGGTATAAAAGAACATTTGTATCGATCTGCTCTGATATCGGGTCAAGAATACCGCGATACTTCTCTTTTAAAATCTTGAAATACGCAGCAATACCTGCCAGTAGTTCCAGGTCAAGTTCTGTGTCATAAGGTGTTCCGGCAAGTGATGCCACCATTGTTTCAGTCGGTGGCTGGGATGTTCCCCCGGATAATGGGGACAGTGATGTATCCAGTACATCCACACCCGCTTCACTGGCTGCCATGTAACTCATCGGTGCCATACCTGATGTGCAGTGACAGTGAAGCGCTATTGGAAGAGACACTTCTTTTTTAATGGCTTTTATGATAACATGTGCTTCATGAGGTGACAGAAGACCAGCCATGTCCTTTATGCACAGGGAATCGCATTCAAGTTGCTCAAGATCCTTTGCAAGTTCAACATACTTTTTAACTGTGTGCACCGGACTGATCGTATAACAGACAGTACCCTGTACATGTGCACCTTCCCGGTTTGCCACCTTGATTGCAGTTTCCATGTTGCGCACGTCATTTACCGCATCGAATATCCTGAATATATCAATGCCGTTCTCATGGGCCTTTGTTACAAATTTATCCACAACATCATCGGAATAATGGCGATATCCTACCAGGTTCTGGCCTCGGAGAAGCATCTGTGCAGGAGTATCCAGCATGTGCTTTTTGAGTTCCTGTAAGCGTTCCCATGGATCTTCATTAAGATATCGTATACATGTATCAAAAGTTGCTCCGCCCCACATCTCAAGGGAAAAATATCCGACCTGATCCAATTTCTCAACGATGGGTAGCATATCACGCGTGCGCATACGCGTGGCAAGAAGGGATTGATGTGCATCCCGAAGAATGGTTTCTGTAAGTTTGACTTTCATTGAACACCTCTATGGTTAGGAATAATTGGTTATTATATGCATTAGCTTATCATTAACTGTGCTAAATGAAATTGTAACTAATTGTACAACTCCTTTTATGTAGTTTCTGGTATTGAACTATACAGTATTGGATTATATGCAAAATATCATACGCTATATTTGGCGGCAATCTTTATAATACTAATCTGAATCTTTTATTTGTAATCTTGATAAGCGAAAAATGAAGTGTATAAAAGTGCTGAAGTGCATTCAAGCACTTAAGCTCAGGTATACTGGTTGGAAATATGTGACATTGTAAATTTATTTTTGAATAGACATACTCCCCATCTCTGCTGCAGTTGAGTGTGCCGTCGCAATGTTTGGCTAATTAGCGACCGTTTGCCTAAATATATTGTTTTTTCCAAACGTTTGCAATTAAATTCAACTTTGATTTTATTTTTGAATTCAGCTTTAACTATACAAAGGACAGTCTTTAAGTCCGAGTAATTTATCTATATTATTGTTATCAATTATTATTAGATTCATTGCACATTATAATTCAAAACATCGGGAGATTATCAATGTACCACTTAAAATGCATCGAATGCGACAGGAAATATTCAAAAACAGATGTAGTCTATACATGTGAATGTGGTGGGCTGCTTGACGTTATCTATGATTACAAGTCTATTGGATTTGACATGGATGAAATTAAAGATTTACCCCCCTCTGTATGGAAATACAGGAAACTTTTACCGGTTGAAATGGAACCTGTATCTATAAGGGAAGGTGGAACGCCGCTCTATAAATGTGATCGGCTTGCAGGTAAGATCGGTATCAAAGAACTTTATGTTAAGCATGAGGGTATGAACCCGACAGGTTCTTTCAAGGACAGGGGAATGACTGTTGGTGTATCCAGGGCTCTTGAACTTGGCATGAAGACTGTTGCATGTGCATCTACTGGAAACACGTCTGCATCGCTGGCAATATACGGTGCAAAAGCGGGTATTCCCGCAGTCGTGCTGTTGCCTGAAGGGAAAGTAGCACTTGGTAAGGTTGCACAGGCATTGATGCATGGCGGAAAGGTGTTGAGCATTCGCGGCAATTTTGATGATGCGCTTGTACTTGTGCGAAAACTATGTGATGAAGAAAAGTTCTATTTATTGAATTCGATAAACCCGTACAGGCTTGAGGGACAGAAAACCATCGGTTTTGAGATCGTTGACCAGCTTGGAATTCGTGTTCCTGACAGGGTTGTCCTGCCTGTTGGAAATGCGGGGAATGTTACAGCAATATACAAAGGTTTCAAGGAGTTCATGAAACTTGGAATCACTGATAGCGTGCCGAAAATGACAGGTATACAGACAGAAGGTGCATCGCCGATCGTAAATGCAATAAAAAGTGGGGCAGATGATATCACGCCTGTGATCAACCCTGAAACGGTTGCAACTGCGATACGTATCGGTAATCCGGTAAATGCACGCAAAGCACTAATCGCAATACGTGAATCGAACGGTACGGCAGAAACGGTAACTGATGAGGAACTTCTGCAGGCGCAGAAAGAACTTGCACAACTTGAGGGAATCGGTGTTGAACCTGCAAGTGCTACATCTATTGCAGGGCTTAAGAAACTGGTCGATGCAGGTGTTATCGGAAGGGATGAGACTGTTGTGTGTATCACTACGGGTCACCTGTTAAAGGATCCTGAAACAGCTATTGACCAATGTGCCGAACCAATTGTTGTGGATGCTACTATCGAAGCTATCAGGGATGCTGTGTTTGCTGACAAACAATAGTGAAAAGGTATGAGTTATAATTTTGGTGAAACCATGCAGCAGAATTACGAACCACATGCGATCGAGAGGAAATGGCAGGAATTGTGGAATGGAGAGAAGGTCTTTGAGCCTGAGATCGATGAGAGGAAAAAGTTCTTTGTTACTATTCCCTATCCATACCTGAACGGAAACCTGCATGCAGGACATACAAGAACTTTTACTATAGGGGACGTTGTAGCGCGATATCGGAGAATGCAGGGTTATAATGTGCTCTTTCCTATGGGATTCCATGTAACAGGCACGCCAATTGTAGGGCTTGCAGAACTTATCAGGAATCAGGAACCCCAGACAATGGATGTGTATTCGAAATTCCATGGCATTAAGCTGGATGTATTAAATGCACTTGATACTCCTGAAAAGATTGTAGAATATTTCAAGATAGAAGCTGAAAAGGCAATGCGATTGATCGGCTATTCTATTGACTGGGGGCGAAAGTTCACCACAACCGATGCACCGTATAAGAAGTTCATTGAATGGCAGTTCAATTTGCTGTATGATAAAAAATTGATCAGCAAGGGTTCACATCCTGTAAAATGGTGCCCGAATGATAACAATCCTGTAGAGGATCACGATATTCTGCATGGAGAGGGTGCGAATATTGTAGATTATACGCTTATCAAGTTCAGGTTCGGTGATGTTGTCCTGCCTTGTGCAACACTTCGTCCTGAGACTGTTTTTGGTGTGACCAACCTGTGGGTGAACCCTGACATTGAACATGTCAAGATAAAGGTTAAACTCGATGGCAATGAAGAATTGTGGATTGTAAGCAAGGATGCATACCATAAACTTACATTTACGGACAGGACGGTTGAGTTTGTCGAAAACGTACCATCAGAGTTGATTATCGGGATCAGGGTCAAAAATCCGTTAACAGGCAACGAGGTTATTACCCTGCCCGCCTCATTCGTGAAATCAGGAAATGGAAGTGGAATTGTTATGAGCGTGCCTGCACATGCACCTTTTGATTATCTTGCATTGCGCGATCTTTATGATAAAGACCTTAGCGGATTTGGCATTACCCAGGATCTTAGAGATATAGAGTTCATCTCACTTATCAAAGCTAAGGAGTTCGGGGAATTTCCGGCAGTTGAGGCTGTTGAACAATTCAAGGTAGAGGATCAGGATGATCCCCGTGCAGAGGAAGCAACTAAGATTGTATATCGGCGTGAGTTCCATGGCGGTGTGCTGAAGGCTAATACAGGCAAGTATGCAGGTGTGGCAGTATCAAAGATCAAGGATGTGCTTACGCACGATCTGATCGAGCAGGGGATCGGCGAGGTGTTCTATGAGTTCAGCGAGCCTGTTGTGTGCAGATGCGGCACTACATGTGTGGTCAATATGGTTAAAGGGCAGTGGTTTTTGAATTATTCCGATCCTGATTGGAAGGATAAGGTTTACCACTGTATCGAAAAGATGGAAATCCTGCCGGCTGACCTTCGGGTTGAGTTTAACAATAAGGTGGATTGGCTTAAGGACAAGGCATGTGCCCGAAAGAAGGGACTTGGCACAAAACTGCCGTTCGATAAGGATTGGCTGATCGAGTCCCTGGGCGATTCTACTATATATATGTCATATTATACCATCGCAAAATTTGTTGCAGATAGCACTGGTAGTGGCGTTACAACCGAACAACTGGTTCCGCAACTTTTCGATTATGTGCTACTTGGGAAGGGCAATATGTATGATGTGTCAAGTGCGAGCGGTGTTAGTGTCGGTACACTTGATCAGATGAGGCGTGAATTTAAATATTGGTATCCTGTTGACCTGCGGTCATCAGGTAAGGATCTTGTTCCAAATCACCTGTTGTTTTTCCTGTTCCACCATGTTGCGATATTTGATGAGGAGATGTGGCCAAAAGCCATAGCAATCAATGGTTTTGTGTCACTTGAAGGTAAAAAAATGAGCAAGTCCAAGGGTCCTCTTTTGACGCTTAGTGATGCTGTGGGAGATTATGGTGCTGATATTTCAAGGATGTATATCCTTTCAAGCGCTGAACAGATCCAGGATGCTGATTGGAAGAATAGCGGTATCGAAGCTTCAAGAAAACAGGTCGAAAGGTTCTATTCTTTTTCCATGAAGGTGGTTGATTCAGGATTAACTACCGGTATGGACGGTGAGTTGAAACTTATAGATCGCTGGATTATCAGTAAACTCCAGTACCGTATAAGCGAGACAAATGATGCTCTTGCCAAAATTCGGACAAGACATGCGCTCCAGAATTCATTTTTCCTGCTGTTCAATGACGTGAAATGGTACCAGCGACGCGGTGGGAGTGTATTGCTATATGATATACTGGATACATGGGTGCGCCTACTTTCTCCATTCACCCCTCACATCTGCGAGGAAATATGGGAAGCGATGGGGCACGGCAAAGATGATCTGGTTTTATTTGCATCGTATCCGGAATTTGATGAGAATCTTGTAGATAGGGGTGCAGAATTTGCAGAGGAATTGGTCGGCAATATGCTTTCCGATATCGAGGATATAGTCAAGATTACAAAGATATCACCGAAAAAAGTGATATTGTATACATCCCCGTTATGGAAAACAAATGCGTTAAAACTTGCAACCGTTATGCAAAAAGATGGCGAACTGAATGTAGGAACACTGATTAAAACCCTGATGGCTAATCCTGATATGAGGCGGCTTGGGAAAGAGATACCAAAATTTGTGCAGAAACTTGTGCCTGATGTTACGACAATGAATTCTGACACTCTGGAATTGCTTTGTGATTTTGATCTGGATGAAAAATCAATACTTGATGAGGCTATCGCTTTCCTTGAAGTTGAGATCGGGTGTACGGTCGAGGTCTATAGTGCGGATGCACCGGAATATGATCCGCAAAATAAGGCAAAGTTTGCGGTTCCGATGCGACCTGCTATCTATCTTGAGAGTTAAGTTAATGAGATGAAGGTATATTGGGTGTTTGTATCCCATTTAAAAAAAATCGTATTGATTGGCTGGTTTCGGTGATGTATCAATTTACTGCTCAAGCTACCAGACCCTGTACGGCAACCGTGTAGCAACTACGCCGCAGGGACATATTCCAAACATTACGAATACATGTATATGTAAATGATCTGATAAACTTTAGTTTCACAACATATATGTGAGAAAAGTGATGAAAACTGCATCAATTCTATGTATTTATTATATAAACAAAGCGACGAGAGGGGGATTCGAACCCCCGAGGCGCAAAGCACCACAGGATTAGCAATCCTGCGCCATACCGGGCTTGGCTATCTCGTCATCATGTCAGGTGTGTTGATGCATTCTTCTCAATGTAATATTAATATATAATGCTTTTTTTGTAGTATCTGTGAAATTATGTACTATCAAGTGGCAGGCGCACCGCAGGTTGTTGACCGTCCGATTTCCAAGTTGTCTGCGATCTCGCCTCCACCCCGCAACCCTGTAAGCGATGGTTGTCTACGGTAGGTCTGCTCCCTTCCGGGCCTCAACTGGTTCCCGCAATTAAGTTATGAAAACAAGCTCTCCAGCAAGCTCTCATATCAACTCCATCCAAACAGGACGGGGTTTCTACGTTGAAATCACAGGTTTGGAAATTATCAGGACATCTTCTATTGGCTTCGTCCCCCGCATATCGGCGATATCGGGTAACAGGTAACGCCGAACTACCCGGACTAGCCCGCCAACCCATACATATGCATTACAGGTGATAAATGTATTCCTGTTAGCATCTTATAGGTTTATATAAAATGGCAAGGTGATTTTATAAATAAGAAAGTAGATATAGTATGTCAATCATTTTTTTAAAGATGGAGATGTGATATCAATGGATGAACTAATAGGTTTTGTAACAGGCAACAATAATCGACAAAAAATACTGGCATTGCTTGGTTCAAAAGGCGAACTTGACCCTGCACGAATTGCAAAAACAACACATATGGTACGCATTTCCGTGGACAAGATCTTGGAAGAACTGCTGAAAAAAGAATTGGTGGCAAAAGAAGGTGAGATGTACAATTTGACTGCACTTGGAAGCATAGTTGAAAGACAGGTTCACAATATTTGATTTGCTGTCTTTTATTAGCAATTCCTACTTTCATATTTCGTTTTTATACGGCTGACTAACTATATCGCTGCTTGTCATAGGTTATTGGTATTTGTATGGCTGATATATTTAATGCAAAATTCTAATTTATCCAAAAATTGATAGTTGCATATGATTGTAAGACGTCTTTGAAATCGATGGACATAGACTCAGTATCAACAACAAAATAATGTATTACCATTTACATGAATAAGTGGATTTTCGCTATCGACAGCCAGTATTGGTTATAGCTGAATAGTTACCTATGATTATAATCGAAATTACAAATTATATAACTTCGTTAATATGGGTCATTTTATCGATATTGATCATTGTGGACATAGCATTTGTATGGATTGGGATCCCATACTCCTGTACTACTGCCATTGGATTTGTACCTCCAATTACCACTATCCCAAGATGGTCCCTACCAATCGGTACATCAAGAATATTTGTATTGGGTTCACTGACTTCCAGTATCCCGCTAAAGCCGACCTCTACCAAATCCGAAAGGGTACGTTCGATATCGTCCCTGGCTGCCATCGGACCTTCCCGTAAATTTGCCAGAATGCTTCCGGTGCTTGTTCTGAGTACCTGGCTAACTGATGTCAATTTATGTGACATTAGGACTTCAAGTGGATCAATTGTCGTACTTGAATAGGTTAAAACGTCTGTAAATCTCACCGGATTACCGTCCTTTAATTGTACAATACCTCCAAGTTTCGGTTTTATCGGAATTCCGGCTTTTAGCAAAATGCCATCGATTGTAATGCTACATACTGTTACAATACCGATCTTTCCTTTTTCGATTATCGTTTCTCCAATAGCATCGCCTTGATTCAAGATCTTAACACAGGGACTTACGGACAAACCACTTGTAAGTACCATCTTGAATATTTCTAATACCTCATCATATGAATTTTCATCAATAAACGAGACGTTGACTATGACATCACCTTCTCCTGTATTGGGATCAAATGTTGTTTTAAACATCAAGTCTTCGATCTTGGATGATGTAAATTGAATGACTGAATTATCTTTGTACAATGTTGTTTCCCCTGATGAATATTTTACATTCAATTAATGTACTAAATATTTACGTGTATCTATTATTCAAACCTGTTTGACCATTTATTGTATAAATAATTACACGGAATAGGGATATGTTTGCTTAGTAACCTGAATATGTTTGCTTAGTAACCTGAATATGTACTAAAAATAGTGAAAATCAAATAAACACAGATTTTTGTCAAGCATTTACATCACATAATTAAACTGTGATTAAGACACCCACTCAAAGCGAAGTCTCTTGTTGCCCAACCATGGTATGGCATACGATTTCTGAAAAATCGGATTGGATTTAAAAATTGGTGTTGTTGCCTTCTTCTTCATTTTGATTATTATCTCATCGCCAACTACTTTACCCTTGCTTGCTATGTTTTTAGATGAAAATCCTATCCAAAAAATACTGATGCAACCGCAGATCTTCCGTCAGTTCCGGATGAAACGCCAGCGCAAGAACATTATCCTGCTCGGCTGCCACTACAAACTCACCAATCTTTGAGAGCACCTTTACATCATTTCCATATTCCACAATAGCAGGCGCGCGAATGAACACTGAATTATAAGGAGAATCCAATACCGATA
>JBQVMC010000030.1:0-18267 GCA_052361145.1 Methanosarcinaceae archaeon | reverse complement strand
GTGGTATTTTCGATTCTGTGGTTTGAGGGGGATTGGGGCTGGATAGGCTTACGTATCATGGCTGATATTGACCATAACTGTATGAAACGATGTGATTCTCAGGAGGTGTGTATGGCATCGTTATTGATGTGCCCCGGTGAACTTGCCGAAGCACACGGTGGGATGAATGGGGCGGAATCGCTATGTTCAGGCTCTGACTTAAGTCCGGGGTTTGGCGACTTAAACAAGATGTGAATAAAATAGATAAGAGGGGGTAGAAATGGTTTTAGGTGTATCAGATATTCCAACTATCTTAGTTATAGCGGGGCTGTTTTTCATTTTTATAGCAATAGTCAGAAAAGTTAGTGGTTACATAGACATATTAATCGATAAAAAGACGGCAAAAACTCTTGGAATGGTGGGTATCGTTCTTCTTGCTTTGGGATTAATAACCGCAGCCGCAGGGATATTTTCACAGCAGGAACCTACACCAACACTACCGGTTACGTCAACCCATACACCAACAATAACTCATACTCCGACACCTCTACCAACAATATGGGCTACGCCTACATCTACCGCAACGCCCTCACCCTCTGTTACACCAACACATAGTCCCACAATTTGGCAGGAAAGTGATATGGGGTTTACCCTTGAAGAACAAAACCATTTGGCTATCGGGTTTGGACGTGGCGATGGCATGATGAGAGTGTACTCCACCACTAATGAAATTCATGAATATACTTTCCTTAATGATCATTGGGAAAGAATCACATTTGGTGATGCTTTCCTTTCCAATAGTGGAATTGCTATCGGAGATGTTCGCAATGATGGGGAAAATAGAGTATATATAACAAAATATTCCGTTCATGAATATTATTACGACTCAGAATGGGCAGGAGATATGGTGCGTGGAACCTCTATTATAGACGAAGAAGGCGTTGTTATTGGAGATGTTCGTAATGATGGCGTAGACCGGATATATATATGTGATAGGGAGGGGATTAAAGAATTGTCTTATAATTATGGTGATTGGGATCTGATG
The DNA here is from genome assembly GCA_052361145.1 of Methanosarcinaceae archaeon. Classification (GTDB taxonomy): domain Archaea; phylum Halobacteriota; class Methanosarcinia; order Methanosarcinales; family Methanosarcinaceae; genus Methanovorans. Next base: position 17,243 of record JBQVMC010000030.1, on the reverse strand, counting down.
GAAATTAACAACCACCCATATGCAAAACTAACCATTACCGATGGTCGCAATGACGGTATTTTGCGACTATATGCCGCAATAGATGACCATGTTTATGAATTTTCATGGTCTGGAAGTGACTGGCAAGTGGAGGATTGCGATACTTTCAATATCTACAATGATTTGTCTGCTATATGTGCGGGGAATGGACGAAACGATGGAAAAAATAGAATTTATGTGACTGGTAATTCGAGAGACTCGGACGGTGCTATCTATGAATTAAGTTATGATGGTCAGAGTTGGCAACATGTTACAGTTAGCGATTCAGTGACTGTTAGTCATATGGTTGTTGCCAATGGCAGAACTGATGGAGTAAATCGTCTATATACGGGGAGTTCTAAAGGGGTCGGAGAATATACTTATAGCGGATCATGGGCAAAGACTTCAAATATTGACACCAGTTTTGAAGTTAATGGTCTTGCTGTTGGTAATGGCAGAAACGATGGGGTAAATTATGTTTATGTTACATGTGATGACAAACACATCTACGAATATAGCATTAGTTAATCGACTTCTAATAGGTAGATTGCTTGTAGATGCCTCGGAATTTATTTTGAGTGGGGTGAGGTTGGGGATTCTGTACGGTGCGTACGTATGTAGTCGATGCGGGCACACGCGAAATCAGGGTACTCGGCGAAAACGCCTATGGACTCTTTAGACCGTGTCAGATCAAACAAACTCTCCCAACCGCCGTATCGCCCGATACCGCTCCTTCTCCCCGATCTCCGCACCCTCGATCGCATCCCGCAGTACCTCGATCGTCTGATCATACGTATCCCGATCCACCGGATACGGGTACCCGTCCTTGCCGCCGTGCGCAAACGAGTATGTCGCGGGATCCTGCCAGCTCGGCTCTGTTCCGAAGACGAGGTCGGACACAAGCGCAAGCGCCCGGATCTTCGCAGGTCCCATTCCTGCAAGCGAGACGAGTTCCTCGTAGCTCTCCGGCTGGAGTTCATACGCGTTCTTAAGAACCTTCCAGCCACCTTTTCCGAGATCGCAGCCAAGAACCGGATGATGCGCCGGCATCGTGAGCGACGGGGCGGACGGCGTAGTAGACAGAGAGTTGGGTGGTGGAGTGGGTGACTGCGCATCAAAATCAAACAGCATCGTCTGACTCGCGTCCGACCTGAAATACCGCATCAGGTGATCAGGATCGTCCTTCACGAGATCGAGACTCGTCTTCCGCGTCTCTTCGCTCACCCTTGCTGCCATGTCGAGCACCTCACCCTCCGCGCCCCTCCGGTCGCAACATATCCCGAGGTGCGGCTCGCAGACGAACCGCTCGAGATCTGAGGATAGCCAGTGGTACCGCCGGGCGTAGCGATCTTCGTTGTTCATGCCCTGCTGCACCACCGCCCACTCGCCCTTCTCTGTGAAGATGAAGCAGTGATGGTACAGCTGGTATCCGTCCTGCACGCACGTATTATCGACCTTTGCAGACATCTTGCTCGAATACACTAGCTCGTCCATAGTATCGTCCGAAAGCGAGAATGCATCCGACCCGGATATCGCCCTGATCTCATCAGGCGTCTTTCGTGACGCCCTGCCCTTCCCGCCTGCCACGGCAAGTCCCATCTCCTCGGGATCGATCGCCACCTTGAGCGCACCGCATGTCGTGGTGGTCGTGCCTGATGAGTGCCAGTCGAACCCGAGAACGCACGAGAACGCCTGGAACCAGTACGGGTCCGCGACCCTCTGCAGGAACTCCTCTGTCCCGTACTCATAGATGATGATCCGGGCGATCTCGCGCGATAACCCGACCATCCTCTCAAAGAGCCATCTCGGGGCACGCCCGTAGTGCAGCGGAAGATTTACTGTGCCGGTTTTCATCGATGCGCTCTCAGATAGCTGAAAGCAGCCATCCCGATTACCATGCAGACCGCAAGCATGGATATGATTTTGTCGATACCGGTCTCCATTCCGTTAGTCAGCAGGTATAGCACCCCGCCGCATACCAGCATCATGATGAGCGATACTATTGCTGCGACGATACCGCCTCCGACCAGCGCTCCGACCCTATCCGCACCTCGATCCTCGAAGAATACCGAACCAAGCACAAAGACGATCGCAAACGCCATCAGCAGTGCTGGCAGCGGGACAGGGATATCCTTCCCGGAGGATAGATATATCACGCCGAAGACGACCGAGATCATCCCGAATGCGAGAACTATCGAGATTCCAAGCGTTGTTATGAATTTATTGTTTGTCCATTGCATTTAAACCACCTTTTTCTGAGTGCGCATTTTCCAATAATCTTTCTATTTCTCCATCTCTGTCACGGATAGTTACCTTTTTTGGTATGTCGCCAAATCTACTCTTGGGTTCACCATCTTTCCATCCAGGTCCGACGATCTCTTTTTGTTCAACGAAACGCACCTCCGGATTTATTTTTGGGCAGTTGTTTACGATACAACGGCGCTTACAGGCAGGGATGAGTCCAGACTATGAGCATTTTCCAAAGTACCCCTTCTTATGTGGCTCAAACTTGCAGAGGCGGGTCGCAGAGTGGCGATACTGTAGGTCGAATAATATTGTCCCAAAGCCCTTATGAACAGAAGTCTTATGAGCAAGTTGGGTGTAGAATACAAAACATGGATGTGATATCGATCATCGCCCGATCAAAACCAGTGACCGGATATTCGGGCATGTGGGGTGGAGGTAGAGGTGGCCGGGCGTGTCTGACATTGGATTTTGGGCACGTAGGCGGTGAAAAGGTATGACTGAATTATCGGTTGTAATCCCGACCAAGAACGAAGAGACATCCATTGGCATCTGCATCGAAAAGATACGAAAAATATTTGCTGAGCATCAGATCGATGGAGAGATCATCGTTGCTGATAATTCGACAGATAGGACTCCTGTGATTGCAGAGAGTCTTGGAGCACGGGTCGTTGTTCCGGATAAGCTGGGATATGGATATGCGTATCGATACGGGTTTGCGCAGGCATCTGGAGATTACATCGTGATGGGGGATGCCGACAATACGTATGACTTTGCAGATATTCCACGATTACTGGAGCCGCTGAAGAGGGGTGAAGCAGACCTTGTGATGGGTAGCAGATTCAAAGGCGAGATCCGGAAGGGTGCGATGCCGTGGCTGCACAAACACATCGGAAATCCGCTGCTGACATGGTGTGTAAACAAGACGAACGGGTCTGATATCAGCGATTGCCATTCCGGGTTCCGGGCATTTACGAAAAGGGCTTACGATACGATGGGTCTGACGACAGATGGCATGGAGTTTGCATCAGAGATGGTCATGAGGGCTCTGACATGCGGTCTGAGGATCGTTGAGATCCCGATCACCTACTATCCGAGAGCGGCAGGATCTGAGCCGAATTTGAGTTCATTCTCTGATGGCTGGAGGCATCTCAGGTTCATCCTTCTGGATGCCCCTGCCCATCTGTTTATGCTACCTGGGGCTGTTTTATGTATGGCAGGGCTGCTGACGATCTTCCTGATATGGGCGCCCTTTGATTTGTGGGATACCGGACTTGGCATCCATTCGATGATTGCAGGATGCCTGCTTACGATAGTTGGCTATCAGGTTGTATTCCTGGGATTGTTCGCAAAGATATATGGGGTGCGTCATGGTCTGCGTGGGCATGACCGGATCACCGGGTTTATCTCGGAGCACCTCTCATTGGAGCGGGGTGTAATGATGGGATTGGCGATATTCTTCACAGGGTTTACCTTTATATTATGTCTGCTCTGGAACTGGGCTAAAAGCGGATATGCGGATCTGCCGCTGGTGGAACATGATATTGTTCTGCTGACGATGGTGGTGATTGGATTGCAGACGGTCTTTTATTCATTCTTCTTGAGCGTGATTGCGGGGGATGGATGATCTCGATTGTGATTCCGACGAAGAACAATGGGGATGTGCTTGAGAAATGTCTGGGTTCGATTGAGGGGCTGGATTATCCGGAGGATGAGGTGGAGGTACTGATCGTTGATGGGCATTCGACGGATAACACCGTTGAGATAGCCAGGAAATATGGGCGCAAAGTGATCTTTGAAGATCGGGGGACGATCAGTTATGCGAGGGATATTGGAGTGCGGGATGCCCGGGGCGAGTTCATTGCGTTCACCGATGCCGACTGCGTCGTTGACAGAAACTGGCTGCGAAATCTCATCAAGCATTTTGACGATGACGGGGTTGTGTCCGTCGGAGGTCCGAATATCACGCCAGAAGATGATACTGAGTTTGTGAGGTGCGCAGGAGATGTTTTATTTTTTTTGAGTAAGCCCGGGGCTCGGTATGGGCTTAATGTGGGTGAGGTGATCGAGATATTTCACAACCCGACCTGCAACGTGATGTACAGAAGATGGGTGCTTGAGGCGGTCGGCGGATTCAATCATGACTTGGTTACATGTGATGACGAGGAACTGGATTACCGGATAGGGGGGCTTGGGCACAGGATCTTATATACACCGGATGCGATCGTTTACCATTATAGAAGATCGACGTGGAAAAAATTTATGCAACAGGCATACAATTATGGGATCGGGAGGATGCAGGCTATAAGGTTGCACAGGGGGATGGGTAGACTCTTTCACTTTGTGCCATCTCTGACCATATTGGTGATCGTTGCACTCTTCGCGCTGTCGTTTCTGGATTTTTCGTATTTCTGGGGTGCATTGTCGATACTGGTTACAGGTGCGTTTGGGATTGTGATGATCGGTCTGTATCTTGGATCGAAGACGAAGATGCGTAATTTAGGTACCTACTCCGGATTGATTGCGATCTGGTTCTGGGGATTTGGATTCGGAATGTTCAGAGGACTGGTGAAATGAAAATATATATGCTCAATCCACCATATTTCCCGCATTTCGGGCGCGGGATGCGGTGGCAAGACACCGGACGAGGCGGGACGTTGTATTATCCGGTATGGCTTTCTTATGCTGCTGCTGCTGTTGAGCAGGAACATGAAATAAGATTGGTGGATGCCCCGGCATGGAACTGGGTGAGGGATGATGTGATAAAAGATGCTGCAAGTTTTGATCCGGATTTGATTGTGCTGGATAGCAGTTTTCCAAGTTTGAATAATGATATAAGTGTGGCAGAATCCTTAAAAGAGCATCTGGATTGTAAGATTGTTCTGGTTGGTCCACCGGCGTCCCAGTTTGCAGGTGAGATTCTGAAAAGCGGAGTGGATATCGTTGCGCGGTGGGAGTATGACTTTACGATTTCTGAGATTGCTGATACCATTTCCGAAGGCGGAAGTATGGGTGGTGTGGAAGGGATATCGTACAGAGAAGACGGGATAGTCAAACATAACCCGGATAGGCAGTTTACGAGTTCTGAAGATCTCGACAAGATCCCGTTTGTTTCGAAGGTGTATAAAAAGCATCTGAATATAAAAGACTATTTTCTGGGGTCTTCTCTTTACCCGGAAGTCCAGATATTTACCGGACGGGGCTGTCCGTTTCGGTGCACGTTCTGCTCATGGCCCCAGACACTGATGGGTAGGAAATATCGGGTTAGAAGTACTTCCAACCTCCTTGACGAACTGGAATGGATACAGGATAATTTAGATGTGAAAGAAGTCTTTTTTGAGGATGATACGTTTACAATCAGCGAGAAGAGGGTTCTGGAATTCTGTAGAGAGTACAAAGACCGGGGTCTGGACGTAACATGGGCTTGCAATGCGCGGGTGAGTCTCGATTATGAAACCATGCGGGAGATGAAGAATGCTCACTGCCGGTTGATGATCGTTGGTTATGAATCAGGGAGTGACGAGATACTTACGAATGTGAAGAAGGGGAGTACCGTTGACGAGGCGCGGGAGTTTGCCAGAAATGCGAGGAAATCCGGATTGCTCGTTCATGGGGACTTTATAATAGGTCTGCCCGGGGAGACAAAAGAGACGATGGGGATGACCCGGAAGTTGATAAAAGAGGTGCGTGCGGATATTTTACAGGTTTCTGTTGCCTCGCCTTTTCCAGGGACGGAGTTTTATGATTGGTGCAAGGAGAACGGGTATCTATTGACCGACGATCCGAACGAGTATCTTGATTCTGAAGGGCATCAGAAAGCGATCATATCGTATCCGTGGCTAACGGCTGAGGAGATAACTTCGACGGTTGACGGGATTCTGAAGGGGTATTATCTGTCCCTGAATTATGTTCCGCTTGCTGCAAGACAGGTTATGAGGCGGCAGGGGATTGATGAGATGAGGCGGCTGTGGTATTCGGTGAAAATGTTTCTGGGGTATATCAGAGGGAGGGGGTAAGATGAGAGTAAACTATTTCATAACCCATTTCCCATACAGAGATCGCTTCGATGATGTGGATTATTTCACACGTTACAAACGAGGTGGTGCAGAGTTTGCTGCATATCATCTGGCTTTGGAGATGGCAAAGAAAAATGAGGTGAATGTTTTCACAACATCGATCAACTCAAAAAATTCTGTTGAAGATTATGATGGTGTGGATGTGCACCGCTATGGTACGAAATTCAGAATCGATGCAGGAAATATATCGTTTGGTTTATTCACAAAACCAATGAGCCATGATACAGATATTGTCCATGCGCATTTCAGCACACCACCCGGTGAGATTGCGGGGGCGAGGTGTGCAGAGAAAAAGAATGTGCCGTTTGTGCTGACATACCATGGCGATTGGCAGGAGAGTTTTGGGGGTTTCATTCGTAGGGCGGCTTTGTCAGTTTATAATAGATACCTGCTCGATAAACTTTTGTCTCGTGCAGATGTTATTATTTCACCTTCTGAGTACTACATTGGTGAATCGAGATTTCTTGGGAAATATCGGGACAAAATTGCCGTTATCCCGAATGGGATAGAAATAGAGGATTTTGACATTCCCCTTTCGAAAGAAGAGTGTAAGATGAAACTGGGTTTACCGCTAAACAAAAACATGATTCTTTTCGTCGGGAATTTGACTCCATACAAGGGACCTGATGTTTTAGTAAAGGCGATGTCGATGATAACTGGGGAAATTCCAGATGTGGAATTGGTATTTGTTGGAAGTGGGGGGATGAGGGCGGATCTGGAAGAGTTATCTAAAAAGTTGGGTGTTGAAAAATGTGTGAAGTTTGCGGGATTTGTTGAGGAGCGTTTGAAGCCACTATACTATAAGGCAGCGGATGTTTTTTGCTTGCCTTCGACGATGAGTACGGAGAGTTTTGGTATTGTGAATTTGGAGGCCATGGCGTGCAGAGTTCCAATAGTGGCGTCTAAGTTAGGCGGGATTCCTGATGTCGTTAAGGATGGGGAGGATGGACTATTGGTTCTACCAAAAGATTCGGGTAGCTTGGCAGACGCGATAATTTATTTATTAGGAAACAGCGATGTGAGAAGGAATATGGGAAAGAACGGAAGAAAGAAAGTGGAGAATTATTCATGGGAAAAGGTTGTTGGAGAGGTGGAGACTGTTTACAGGAAGCTTTTAGAGATATAACATGAAAATAGTTCACATAACGCCATATTATCCACCACATACCGGTGGGCTGGAAAATACGGTAAAAGAATTAGCAGAGAGAACTGCTCAGATGGGGTATGTTGTTAGTGTTTATACTTCTAACAAATGCCATGACGAAAAATCAACGTCCTCCAAATATCACATTTATGTATATCGTCTAAAGTCGATAGAACTCCCGGGAATTCCTCTGATGCTGCCGATGCTGCCGTTCAAACTATTATCAACTATCGATGAGGATACAATCGTCCATGTGCATTATATTCTCAATTTTTCGATGGACATCGCAGTTATCATATCCAAAATCAAAAAAGCAAAGATCGTGGTGCATGTGCATATCGATCCTCTGCCATCAGGCCCACTCGGCTTTTTAAATCCAACCTATAAGAAATTATTCTGGAGAAGAATATTACCATTGTCAGATATTGTTATATGTCCCACGGCTGATTATATTGATATAGTCTCAGATAAATACGGGGTGGATAGCGATAAATGTGTTATAATCCCTTCTGGAATCGATACAAAAAAGTTTAGTTTAATAGATGAAAATGTAGATCATACTGAAGTGACGGATTTGTTATTTGTTGGGAGATTGAGTAAGCAAAAAAACATTCCAATGTTACTCAGCACATTAAAATTAATTCAGGACAAATATGATCTCACCCTCCACATAGTTGGCGATGGGGAGGAGCGTTTGGCGATTAGAAGCATGATAAAAAAAGAAAAGTTAAGAAATGTTGTGCTGCATGGAAGGGTGTCAGATATGAAACTGAAAAAACTGTACCAGTCCAGCGATATTTTTATACTTACCTCGCACCAGGAATCTTTTGGAATTGTTTTAATAGAGGCGATGGCATCAGGATTGCCTGTTGTTGCTTCAGATATTATAGGAGTTCGAAATGTCGTAGAGGACTCGGGATTGTTGGTGAAACCAACATCAGAAAACTTTGCAAGCGCGATAATAAAATTAATCGAAGATGATGGTTTAAGAAGAAATTTGATAAGGAAAGGTAAAGAAAAGGTGAAAGATTATGACTGGGGTGAAATCATAGAAGAGGTTATAGGGGCATATAAGAAGGTGAGTGAATCTAAAAATGGACGATGCTAAAAAATGGTACATTGGTTTAGTTTCGATAATCCTCTTATCAGACTTGACAATCCTTCTAAACATCCCTTTCTTAAGACAAATTCTTGGATTTTTTTGTTTTACGATCATTCCCGGCTTGTTAATCTTACATATTCTAAAATTGAATAGGATTGAATTCCTAAAAAAAATTGTTTTATCGATTGGATTAAGTATTGCGTTTCTGATGTTTGGTGGATTGCTCGTAAATAGTTTTTATTTTGTTATTTCTGAACCACTATCTTTAGAGCCTTTATTAATCTCGTTCACTTTTATCTTAATGATTTTAGCTTTTGTTGCATATAAACAAAGCAGAAATGATTTTAATATAAACCATATTTTTAATTTTAAAATTGATGTGAAAGATAAATCAATTTTTCTTTTGATTTTTCCAGTTTCGTTTCCAATTATGGCTATATTAGGAACTTATTTGATGAATACACAGGAAAACAACATTGTTTTATTGGCGATGCTTTTTTTAATTCCCGTTTATGTTGTCGCGATTGTTTATTTGTGGGACCGAGTTCCAAAAAATGCATATCCGATGGCAATACTTATGATTGGGATATCTCTTCTTCTCATGCATGGATTGACATCAAATTACCTCAATGGAAGGGATGTCCATGGTGAGTATTATGTGTTTAGATTGACAACGAATAATCTGCACTGGGATATTTCAAACTATCAACATGCATACAACGCTTGCTTAAGTATTGCAATATTACCAACTGTATACAAGATCTTATTAGGGATAGATGGATTATATGTATTTAAAATAGTATATCCATTGTTAGGGGGGCTCACACCATTGGTGTGTTACATAATATTCAAAAAATATATCGGTGATAAATATGCGTTTCTGGCATCTTTTTTTTTCATGGCACAAACACCTTTCATATATACTTTGCAGAGCGCAACACGTACGGAATTGGCGATACTATTCTTTGCAATTGCAATGCTGGTCCTTTTTGATGAAGAGGTTAGTAACATGAAAAAAAAGATATTATTTTTAATCTTTATGTCTGCTATAGTTGTATCACACTATTCGACATCTTATATATTTCTCATCATGCTTTTTATACTTTGGTTGGGCACCACATTAATCACAGCAATTTCTGAATCCAATAAAAAGTATATAACTATAAAAATAACCGTTCTTCTTTTTATAGTAATTTTCTTCTGGTATAGTCAAATTACAATCACACCCTTTGGTGCAGGCATACGTTTTGTTGAAAGCACATTCATAAATTTGGGAAATTTCTTCGTTGAAGAGATGAGGGAACCAGCAGGAACGACAATCATGGGGCAAGGGGTAATGGGGATTTCAAGATGGATCGTCCTCGTTGTACAGGATATCACAATTGTGTTTATCACGATCGGTTTATTTGGTATAATAAGAAAATGTAAAGAAACAAAATTTGAAATAGGATATATCTTACTAATGCTCACATCATGGGGATTAATAGCTGCCATGTTGATTGTTCCTTATGTATCAACGGCATATGGGGTATATAGGACATATCAATTGGGATTGGTCACTTTAGCTCCAATGTTTGTTATAGGCGGAGATATGATTGTTAGATATATCAACATGAGACGGTTTAGTTTGCTACTCACTATGATTGTTTTGATTTCACAGTTTTTTTGTGCTACTTATATTGTGGATCAGATCTTTGGCAACCCACTTTCGGATGATTTGAATAGGAAAGGAGACCGGTATGGCGAATACCACATCCATGATTCTGAAGTTAATGGTGCGAGGTGGTTGAGTGAATATAGTGGAGACTTCAGAATATATAGCGATTATATGGGGCGTACGCGAATATTAATGGCTTATGATAAAATGCCACACATTAACAGAAATTTCTTTGAAAAAAACAAGACGATGAAAAATGGATATATTTACCTGCGGCATACAAACATTGTAGAGGGAAATATATATCCAACAAGCTACTACACAGACATAAACGATACAATCGAGTATTCACATTTATTTTTGGAAAAATGCAAGGTTTATAACAATGGAGGGTGCACGGTCTACAAATGAAAAAAATACTTATGAGGGGAACCAGCGTACCGGAAAGTATCGGTGTTCATGCTATGACTATTTGCACAATGAGAATCGTATCTAAATTTATTCCAGATGCGGAGTTTACAATATTCTCTATTAAACCAGAATTTGAGTACCGATTATACAACGAGTATAACTTTAATCTAAAGGTGGTGCAGTATAGTGGCAATCGTTCAAAATCGGTATTTAGGTTATTTCGTGCTATGCTGTGGGGGGCACTATATAAATTATTCAAAATAGATATGGGGCAATTGATAAACGATGAAATGCTGCGAACAATCTCAGAAGCAGATATAGTTGTTGATATGTTCGGAGATGGTTTTAGTGATAATACCGGTGGCAAAGGTGGCTCTATGGCATCGATTAGCCACGTTTTTCAGATTCTATTGGCAACATCTCTACAAAAACAAGTTGTATTGTATCCCCAGTCTATAGGACCTTTCAGAAACAAAATAGTCAGATATTTAGCGAAGTTGTTTATTAATAAAGTGGAGTCGGTAACGGCACGAGAAGAGATCACTAAAAATTATTTGCAAGAAATAGGTGTAAACAAAACGCCCATATACCTTACGGCTGATACCGCTTTTGTTTTAGAACCAGCATCACGGAAAAGAGTGGAAAAAATATTAGCTAAAAATAATGTTGCAAAAGACAATGAGGCAATGATTGGGATAAATATAAGTCAATTAGCTAATTATAGATCCAAAAACCTCGTTAAAGTAAAACATGATTATATGGAATTAATGGTAAAACTGGCTGATTATTTGGCTACCACCTTAGATGTTTCTGTAATCTTTTTGCCACATGCAATATATCCAAAAGAAGTTGTGAATAATGATAGAAAGGAAATGGAAGATGACATTGCTGCAGTAAAAGAAGCATACGAAAAAGTAGAAAATAAAGACAAAATTGTGCCACTCATTGATGAATACTCTGCATCAGAACTAAAAGGGATCATAGGGAAGTGTGATATGTTCATCGGTGCTAGAATGCATGCTAATATTGCAGCAATTTCCTCATGTGTCCCGACCATTGCAATAGCATATAGCCATAAAGCTCCTGGAATAATGCAAATGGTTGGGCTCGAAAGATACGTATGTGATTTTAAAACCATGACTTTTGAAGAATTGAAATCGAAAGTTGATGACATGTGGCAAGATAAAGAGAAAATAAAAGAAGAGATAATGCCCAATGTCGAGGAATTAAAAGAATCGGTGTGGTTCAACGGTAAATTAGTTAAAGACTTGTTGGATAAGAGAAACTAGGACATTATTTCACCAATATTTGTTTAATTTTGCTTATTTTATCCAGTAGATTGCCAAATGATTCTAATAGCCACCATAAATACCGTTTTGAAGATACGTAAATTTGAATGTAAAGTAGTATAGTATGCATATATGCATCAAAGTTTGGCTTTAGTAATTTTTGGTTGTAAATTGGCATTTTCTTTCCAAATATTTTTAAAAAAGCAATGTGAGCGTTTAAATGACTCTTTTTAAGTCGTAACGGATGAATCTGCGATTCCACCACTTTATCTCGTTCGATTGCATTCAAATTTATTTTGTTCTTTGATTTCATCTCATTTAAAATCTTGTCTCCAGTTTCAGTTCTTGATATGATCACCGATGTTCCAATCTTATCATCTCTGAATTCTGGCAGCCATATATCGCCAAACGATGCATCTGCTAATTCACAGGATTGATCACTACATAAGGTACATCGCAAAGGGATAAAATACGATCTTAGCATTCGACTCCAGTAAGTAATGTATGGGTAGAATTTTTTATCACCATTTTTCAACGTAATCGTCATTCCTCCAATCCATCCTTCACCGCGATAATCGAATTTCGCGATGTCTTCTCTTTTCACACCTAATTTCTTGAGAAGATAATCCTGTGATAAAAAATTTCGATTTATTGAGCAAAGAAGCCCCAAATGTAAAACAATCTTCTCTTTCAGTTTTTCGTTTATTTGCTCTGCTTTTCTTATTCCGTGAATATGGCACGGTAATCCAACGACCGCAAATTTTTCTCCTTCTTTAGATTCTAAGATCTCTTTTAACGCGATATTTGCAGGTACAGGGCAGTATTTGGACTTAGCTGCTTCAATAATAGCCTCTTTCGTTCTTACGATGAAAGGTTCTGGCTCTAATGGGTTATCTCTTTTCATCATTGTAACTAAAGCACCACCTATTATTCCTTCTTCTAAAGCGAAGATCAGCAGTTGCGTAACAAGACCACCAGCCGCTGAATTATATCGGACATCATAATCCGTAGCATGCCCAATATAGCAGTTCAAATAATTCCCGATCAGGATATTTTCTGGCTCTTCCCCGAATATCTCAAGGTTCAACGCCTTAAAATCAACCTCGTGACCGGGGCAGACTTTGTAACAGATGCCACAGTTATTGCATTTTTCTCCATTCAATTTTGGGATATAAATTCCTTTCTTTTCGTTTATTGTAAGTTCAATGGCTTCTTTCGGACACAGCGCAATGCAAGTTCCACATCCTGTGCATAACCCATCTCTTACGACAGAAGCGATCGTGTTATCGTTCATATTCTCAACTCCTTCTAACGACCTGCTTAAATATATTCTTGTCCTCTTGCGTAAATGTCCTCAACAATAACAACATCACAAAATACACGAGACCCGCCAACAGTATCAACAAAATTAAATTGGCATCCTTTAAATAAAACACAAATCCACCCATCACCAAAGAAGCGATCAACGGCTTTATGAAATGCTTATGCAGTTCTAATTTCTTATAATGTTTATTGATGAAATAAATAAAAACAAAATACAAAAATATCTCTGATAAAACGGTTGCGATGCTCGCGCCGATATAACTCAGGTAAGGGATCATTACCGCATTCAAGACGATATTAAACATAGCACTGAGACCAACGCTGACTGTGCGGAGGCTCTGTCTGTTTATCGAAGTTAAAAGTGTTCCAGTTATGCTGCTCACAAGTCTGATTGGGATGAACAACGCAAGAATCTGGAACGCAATTATCGAAGCAGAATATTGATCAAGATAAAACAATGCTATAAATCGATCTGCAAGCACAAAACACCCTATACCAACTGGGAATCCAATTATCGCCATATATTTAGATGGTAAAACCGTGAAAGTTTCTAAGGAATCTTTTGAAGATATGAAATATCTCGACATCACGGGGTAGAGTGCAGATACGACCATACCTGAGATAATGCCAGTCAATGCAAGCAGTGGGACGTATGCAGCGTTATATATTCCAACCGCAGCATCATCCTTGAAAACTGAGAGCATAACCGTATCTATTTGAAAAAACAAAACACCAAATAGCGCATTTAAGCCAAATGGTATCGAGCCAATAATGAGTGTTTTCCAGAGTGATAAATTAATCATTGGCTTCGGCTTTGCAATCTTTATCAAAACGATGGAGAAGCTTAGCGTGACAGCGACAATTCCTACAAATACATAAACATACGCCAATTCGATTAGACCGTATCCAGAAGTGAGAACAAATAATACAAGTGGAATAAGTATTATTTTTTCAATTATCATCACAGCAGCAGTATATTCCATTTTTTCATAAGCCTGAAATATTGATCTGAACGCCAGTGCGAAAGAAGTTAAAATCATATAAATTCCGAAAAGATAGACCACATAAATCGTATCTTGTGGGTAATCCATCAGATTAATCGTTAAGGCGATGAGAGCAAATGCAAGAAAGGATAATAGAAGTTTGATTACCGAGACATTTGTGAGATATTCATTTGTTAATTCTTTATTTCTTGCGAGTTCTCGAATTATCAGATTGCTGATTCCGAGGTCTGCGAATATTATGAATAATGCGGTAAAGGATACTGCAAAACTATATTTACCGAATCCTACTTCGCCAAGGTATCTTGCGATGCAAATCAACACGAAAAAACCCAATATGGAGGTTATAATCTGTGAGATGCCTAATACCCCGACGTTCTTCCCTATTCTCTGGACGGTGTTCATGTGGATAAAAGAAGGTTGCAATCACATTAAAACCATTTCATTCATACCTCTGATAAGTCGTACAAACTCGAACATTTCCCAAGATTCGGAGTGGTTCTTTATGAAACGATTTCATATACCCGCGTATCGTGTGGATTTAATGATGCGATGTCAAGAGACAGTTTTTCACCAGTTACCTCTTGTATGCATGATATGTTAGTGACCAGTTCTCTGACTTCCACATGAGTATCAAAACCAAGTTTTGATAGATCGATCGTCAACACACCATCTCCTGCTTCAGAACCGCTATTGATGACTGTGTAGTACAACCCTTTATCAGTGCCGCCATACCGCTCAAAAATTATTTCTGGATTATCACACGTCGCGTACGGTATCGGCTCCCATCCAGCCGCAGATATTTCTTTGATTATCGGTATGTATTTCACAAACAGGTCGCGATCGCGCTCATATATTTCCGAATCTTCCCAAAATCGACTGCTATCATCATTGTACCAGTCGATACTTGGAAACATGCCATAAAACATTTGATTATTTATATACTCTTCCACCTCGTAATGAGTGATATTATCAGACCCGTGATGATCCCCTACTAAAACATTGCTGACTGGTTTTTGATAACACATTGTACGATAGTTGCACCCATGCCAATCATTTAAAGTAGTATCCCATAACTCACTACCACACACATCTAAAAGATGTGAGTAGAATGAATATGATGGATAAAATGCGTTTGCTGCAAGTGTTTTTTCGTCATTATACAGCACTGTGTACATATTATCAATGAATTCGTACTGAGATAAGGCACCCAGCAACACAGGTTCTTTCGTATCATAAGAGAACACAAGCGGATAATCTGCATATTCCCAATGACTCCTGCGATAATTTTCAAACACTGGCCATACACCCCATGTTTTAACTGAGTCTATGCGAAGCCCACTGCTCGGATAATCACTGAAGTTGTACACTGATTCAAAGTCGTGGTTTGTAATTAAATTATCACCAACTCCGTTTTTATACAATTCGAGATCATCTACACAAAACGTTCCGTTCGTAACACCATTTTTAAGTATCGGGCACATATATACAGCGTCCGCATGTGATGTAAAATTTTTAGACACTCTTTTCCAACTGCATGACCCATACCCGCACCACAAATATTCGTCACATAGCAAAGATTTGTTGGCATCATATTCAAGTAATTTAACTGTGGTAGACACGCTGCCGCGCACATCTTGTAGTTTCACCCATGCAGAAAAATTATATTGCGTGGATGGGGACATGGGGAGCAGGTCGTTAGCATATAACGAGTTCTCTCCGCGTGGCACACCATCAACCGTGATCGATGCAGAGTATTTCCCGGAATGGGATTCGACGTCGTTGAGTGTCCAGTTATTTAAAATGCTACGCGGATAGTAATTATCACCAAATTTCCAGTCATAACAACCAATAGCGGATTGATTTGAGTGATTGAATTGTATATATGCCAGATCAAAACGATTTGGATGTGGCAAGTCTGGATCAGGGTTTGTAGGATAATTCAATGATTCGTATGGATGTCCTTTCCATAAATAAGCATGATTGAATATCCAATGACCGGTAATGTTATACGGCATGCAGTTCATGATCACTTCAGCCACATAACTATCATTTGCTATCGCTTTCCAAGTAGTGTTATTGCCGCCGTTTGCATAGTCGTCCTGTATGATTGTGAGCTTTTCATCATACGTTGGTTCTGTGCATCCCTCTCCGAGATCTTTCCACCACCCCCAAGGTTCAGAATATACGAGGGTATCGACACCATGCCCAGATTCAGTCATGCGTCCGAAACCACTGTACGAATAATCATCGATGTATGCTATACCAAAGTCTGTAATGTTTGGCATTGGATTCGTTGCGAAATCCCACTTTGCAACCAAACCTTCATTCTCCACCCGCTTCACAAAAAACTCCGGATACAGTTCATAATACTTCTTCGCCACAGCCCGGAACCCCCACTCCGGCTCATCCACCTTGTACACGATAAACGTAAAGTTCGCATGTCCTGCCCCAATCTTGTCAGTACAGTTCGCAAGCCCGAAGTCGTATTCGATCGAATAACCTCCCGCACCAGTACCATATCCGATCCGGTATATCCTCGGCACATCCATAGGAACAGCGAGACTCAAGCCCTGCGCATCCCCACCGACAAACGTGAACGGATACGTGTTCTGTGTCCGCACTTCCCCAATCTTGTACACATTCTCATACCGCACCCCGGATCCAATCTCCCTGCTCTCCCTGATATAATCACCCCACTGCCATCCAGTGGCGTCCACAGGCAGAACATATTGCACCTGAATCGCCCGGTCCACGCCTCTTAAATCCTGTATATCACCGTGCACCTCGATATACCGGTCTCTCGGTATGTAGTCAAATCTGAATGCAATATCCGAACTGGTCACATACTGTGTGATGCTGCCATCATAGTTCTTCTCGACCGTACTCTCAAGCGGGATCTTCCCGGTACCACACGTCTCAAGCATCACATCATCAACCCAGAACGTGCCGTAACTCTCCCAGGTATTCGCATACAC
>JBQVMC010000029.1:0-19060 GCA_052361145.1 Methanosarcinaceae archaeon | reverse complement strand
ACGATTTTGATCTTTCATTATAGTATATTATGGAAAATGCCGCCTGGCGGCGGTTGCATTGGTTTTTGATTCATATACATTTGAATTCTGCAAACAGTATTTAAGTTATACAAATACTATTTTTTAACTATAAATCTTTATAACTATACCTCGCAGCTCTGCTGTGACTGGGTTTGCCATTGCAACGTTTAACTGGGAGACTTTTTATTATCTTCCGGAATGGTTTGGAAAACCGCAGAGCACGCAGAGGCACGCATAGAAAAATAAGCTCCCTCTACGGTGAATCTTTTTTGCCATGATTCGTTTATCCGGAATATATTAAAAAGTGTCTTAACTGATATAATGGGCATGAACGTATCCCCATTTCGATAAGTTGATATTCAGTTAAAAACATGTATATATAATGAATATTTCCAGCATTATACCGGTACTTGAACAGATCGCACCACCTGATCTCGCAGAAGATTTCGATGAGGGAAAGATTGGAGCTATACTAAACCTTGGCAATGATATTAAAAAGATCGCGGTTGCACTTGACCCTACCGATTATGTACTAAACCGCGCAGCCGATATTGGTGCAGACATGCTTATTACGCATCATACACTCATATTTAATCCAATCACAGTGATTACAAAGCCACTTGCTAATACCCTTAAAATTGCTATTGACAACGTCATTTCACTCTACAGTATGCATACTAACTATGATAATGCACAGGGCGGTGTGAACGATGTGTTTGCAAACCGGCTTGGACTTACTAATATTACTGATCTCAACGTTGAGATTAATGCTAATGCTAATGCTAATTCTAATACTAATACTAACGTTAAACTTAAACTTAAACGAAATCTTAATCGTAAACTTGGAAGAATTGGAGAGATTCCAACGTGTTCTACGGATACATTTGTAAAACATGTTTCAAAATCACTGGATACACATGTACAATATGTCGGGAACAGGGACGATATTTCGCGTGTTATGGTAATTGGTGGCAGTGGTTTTAAAGCTGAATATCTCGATATAGCACGTGATAACGAAGTTGATGCATTCGTCTCCGGGGAACTAAAACATGATGTGATACGCGCCCGCGGTGATATTTTACTTATTGATGCAACACATTACGCTACCGAAAATCCGGCAATGAAGCACCTGTGCGGGCGCCTTTTGGATATACTTGATGTAGATGTGGATTTCATTGACCACAATCCGTTTATCAATGTTATGTGAGGGATGTGTTTTGGGAAATAATGAAACGAGTTATTCACATAAAGTGGATGAAAATGACGACATGGATGAATTAATGTTAAAGCAACTCCGCCAGCAGAGGCGTCCGGTTCACCGTCGGGATGATGGTTATGAGCGAAAGCACATATATCGCGGTGCTGTTGTAAAATAGGTTTTATTCCCACACACCTGTCACATTTCCATCAAGTGCCATCTTGCCAAGAGTTCGCTTGACTGCATCACTGGTCTTTGAAGGTGTCGCGTCTGCATACGGGGTATCTGGCAGCGGTGTCAAATAGTGCGCACGCACACTTCCGCCTTTTCCGGATATCCATTTGATAAATTTTAAACTATCCTGCTGGTCCTGTTCGGTTTCGTCAGGGTATCCGAAAATGAAATCAACATTTGGCATGATCCCGTGGTTTGTACACCTCTCAACCGCCACAATGACATCATCAACTGTATGTCCTCTCCACATCTCCTTTAGCATCCGCTCACTACCGGACTGTGCGCCGAGGCTGAGCGTTTCGTTTTTGCAGTAACGTACAATCATCTCCAGTGCCTCATCTGTGACAAAATCGGGTCGTACTTCCGATGGGAACGTACCAAAATATATCTTCTTTCCCTCTATTTTATGAAGTGTAGAAAGCAGTTTAAAAACCCTATCAAAACGAGGGGTTATCCCATCACCACCATACGCAAAGGCATTCGAGGACGTAAATCTCAGGTCACTGTAATGCTTTGCACACCTTACGATCGAATCGATACTCCTGTGCCGTATCATCTTTCCAAAAATCCGTGGGGTCTGGCAGTATTTGCAATTCCATGGGCACCCCCTGCTAATCTCTATCGGTGCGAGGAGTACTTTTGGGTTAAAACATGCATAATTATTCATGTCAACGTGATCACGTTTGCCTGTGTGTACAATCCTGCCGCCTGGGTCTTTAAATGCAATTCCCCTGACGTGGCTAACATCCCCACCCGATTTGAGTGTTCTTAACAGGTGGGGAAGTGTTTCTTCACCTTCCCCGATCACTACATAATCGAAATACCCAAGTGTCTCCACAGGTGCGCCGGATGGATGAGGTCCACCTGCTATAAATATCGAATCCGTGGTTGCATTGTCCACTTCTTGAAAAACAGCTTCAGCCTGTTTTGTGGCGAAACTGTACAGCATAATTCCATCTTGTGGTTGTTTTGCCATAGATGCTTCAGGAACCAGGGGTGCAAGTGCTGCAATGCTGTATGAGTTTTTCTTGTTCCATCGAAAATAAATATTCATGTTGTCACCTATTAAATATATTCTAATTGAACTCATCCGGCACTATTACTGTAATTACCATTACAATTACAATTACCATTACCAGTACCATTACAATTACCAATCAATATTTACTGTATAAACGTAAACGGAACAAGAGTAAAGCAAAAGAATCCAAGAACGAAAGTAACAACTCCAATTGCCATCCGGTTATTGTCAAGTTCAATTTCATCATTGAGTGGTGTAGGATGTCCTGCTGCTGCAAAAAACGAAAGGAACAGTGCCCAGAATATCCATATAAACCCGCTTTGTTTCATGACAAAAGAAACATACATACCAATTATGAGCAATACATACGGCATAATGGAAGAAACATACTTCGCATTTTCACCCATCATTGCCCGAAGGACATGACCGCCATCAAGCTGTCCGGATGGCAGAAGATTTAATAGGGTGACTAACATTCCGACCCACCCTGCAAACGCTACCGGATGAATGAATTCTCCAACCGAACCTACAAGGTTCACAAGCAGGGTGAACAGGGGTGGGTTCTGTAATTCCATCATCATCACATCTTGCAAAGGTACTACTGGTGGGAGGTTAAGGCCAATTATTGTAACAAATACCGATGCGACAAGCCCGATTAGCGGGCCTGCAACACCCACATCGAACAATGCTTGCCTGCTTGGTATCGGTCCCCTGTGTTTGATGATTGCTCCCATTGTTCCTATAAATGATGGGAATGGTATGAAATATGGCAGTGAAGTGCGCATTCCGTACATTCTTGCTGCGATGTAGTGACCCATTTCATGGGAACCTAAAACTGTCATTATAGCAATTGTAAACGGCAGCCCCTTTGTAAATTGTGATGGGGTACTGGCAAGGTCAACACCAAACATTCCGGCACCTGCAATCATTGTGGTAAATATCGTTGCAATCGCAAGCACTACATTGATCCATACGCGCTCACGTTTTTCAACAAATGGGGATGCGATAAGTATGTGTTCCCCGAGTTCATATTTTAACGCAAACTGGTAACCCCTTTCTGCGAATGGTACCCACAATTTTTGGAAAATGACATTTGTATCTTTCTTTGGTGTGCCATAAAAAAACAGGGTTCCATTGTTTTCTACTGCATCGTATATCTGGAAAACAGATTCTATCTGGTCGTACAACTCCTCGAAACTTTCATCCGTAATTTTTATTTTAGCAGTATCAGTATGTGCGGTGCTATTCTGCATTTCCTCTGGTATATCATTTGGCATTGGTTTTTGGTCCGTTTTAATATCTATTCATCCGGAACTTCTACATATCCGTTTTGGCTGTCGATCTTCACCAGTGTATCATCTTTAAGCGTTTCATAAGGGTTGGTTTCCATTCTATCTACAAGCGGAATGCCGGATATGATAGCACCGACAGCCACGATGGGTTCTGATTCGATATTGATCATCGCAGATGGTCCAACACCGTTCTTGCTCAACTGGTAGAGGACGTAAGAACCTACGGTCGAACCTTTTCCGTATGGAAAAACCAGTACCCTGTCTTTTATAGACCTACCGTGAAGATCATGCTCCTGTTCAACAATGACCCCTGTCTCCGGGTCAACATTACCAAGAAATGAAATGGCATCACGTGATATGAGCACTTTGCCCTGTGCAATACCCCTTGAGATGCTGCGGCATGGGATTTTTTTAATTTTAGTTACCATTTCCATTACCATCTGTATCACCTGCCCCTTTGATTGCTTCTTTGATACAATCTTCAATACTTCCAAATCTTGCAGGTACTTTGCACATATCAGGTACATAGGTCAGTGCTTTGCCCGAGTTTACCATCATAAGTTTATAGTTCTCACTTGCCGGGGATACAACCATGCATGTGTCACATACCACAAGCGCGCCGCTTTTTTCGATCTTGTCAACGAACCTGGGATAATGCTCTGCCACTTCGCGTGATGTGCATACCCAGACATCCTTCCTGACAATTTTCCCATCCAGTAGACGTGCAATATGTGCGAGTTCATCTGCCGAGCAGTGCGGGCAGCCTAAAGCGACCATATCGACATCCATTCCCCCTTTTGCTTTGTCAGGGATTCTGTCGTAAACTTCGCGTATCTGGCTTTTTTCGATCACGATGTTCTCATCAGGTCCTTTAAATGTCATCTTGCGTGCATCAGGTGTAACGCCATCTACGTGATACAGGGCAACCGCACCGGATGCCGCCATTGCGGCACCAAGTGCTTTGAGTTCATCTCCTTCTGGTTCGTTTTGAAAAAAGAACAATGGAACCCTGCTGCCGACAATCTTACCTGCAAGGTAGCCAAGTGCAGCATACTCGGAACCTGAAAGGTTGCATTCGACAGTTATGGAGATCGTAGGTTTGCGATTCTCATCCAGATGATAACCATAATTTGCGGTCTTTCCGATTAGTGCGGATGATAGTGCGGATGGTCCGCCTTCCCTATTTGTTCTTGCACCTATAACCGAGTTTACATAGGATACTGCGGAAGATTCGCTCCATGCCACGTGATCTCCGTATCCGAGTGTGAAACTGTCAAGGTAGTAAGGTGTGCAGGTGCATTTAGGAGTTACACCGAGTTTTTCGTATGCTTTGATGATCTCTTTCTGTTTTTTTGCGAATTTGGGCGATATTCCCATTTCATTCCACAGGTTAAGGTCCATTCCGGCGGGGTTTAAAACGGATGGGACTTTGACCTTTCCTTCAAGGTCAGATATCCATTCAAGTCCTGCATCACCTATGGTTTTGTAGGATACGCCTGCTACCTGTGTACTTCTGATAGGTATGAGACAGTCTGCACCGTAGATATCGCCGAGTGCGACCAGTATCTCGATTGCTTTTTGTAGTGTTTCCCCGTCTTCCCCGTTAAGTGTCCGCTCTTCTTCTTTTGTGAGATACATGCTAAATGTTCACTCCTGTGGCATCTTTGCACGTTCGAAGTCCTGAGCCTGCGCAAGCACTTTGGTGGCATCGATGCCCACCTTTGTGGTAGTGCCATCGGGTGCACCTCTTGGATCAAGTGAACTTCCACGCACGTTTGGTATTATCATGATGTCGGAATCACCTTTGACGCGCGTTGCTATTGCAAATTCGACATCATTTGGATTGAATATGTCGATGTCTTCGTCTACTACAACAACATGTTTGAGACTTGTGTGTGCAGCAAAGGCTGCCATGATTGCATTTTTTCCATCGCCTTGGGTCTGTTTATCGATCTGCACGACAGCGTGCAGATAGCAGCACCCACCTTCTGTGAGTACGACATTTAGAACTGTTGTGACCTCGCCGACTGCGTTGTATATTTTTGGTTCGTAAGGCACTCCCATCATAAGCAGGTGTTCGGCACCTGCCGGTAGTATTCCGTGATAAATGGGATCGCGGCGGTGCATTACCTTTGTGATGTGGATTATGGGCTCTTTGCGTACTTGGTCATAGGTTCCTGTGATATCTACGAAGGGTCCTTCGTCTGCGACCTCAAAAGGGTCTATGTATCCTTCGAGAACGATCTCAGCGTGTGGTACTTTGATGCCGTTGCCGCATTTAAATAGTTCAACAGGTGCACCGCGAAGTGCGGCTGCGTATTCGAATTCCTTGCCAACAGGCACGCGAGTGGTTGTTGCAAATGTGATGACAGGGTCAGCGCCAAGTACAATGGCTATGGGAAGTGGTTCACCTTTTGAGGCTGCGCTTTTGTGAAGAAGATATGTGTGCCTTGGTGGTACGAGGCGTGCAGCCAGTTTGTTTTTTCCTATGACCATGAGCCTGTGGATGGATGCATTCATGGTGCTGCCATATTCGGATACCACGATACCGGCTGTGATGTAAGCACCACCATCGCGCTCGAAATGTGTCATTATCGGGAGTTTCGTGAGATCGACATCGGTTTCAATTATCTCTTTTGTGGGCGAGTCAGAAACGATCTTTGTCTCGCCGTTTGGCAAAACATTTGCAAGTCTTTCTATGATCTTATCTTTTGGTACGCCTAGCATTGCTGCAAGTTCATCGCGTGATCCGAGAAGGTTCATGACCACCTGATTCCCGTTGATGTTATGAAATAGGATAGGTGCGCCTTTTTCTTTCGCTATTCCGGGCGCTTCGAATTCCGGGGATACCGGGTCGGTAATCTCGATAAGTTTTCCGGTGGTTTTGAGCTGGTCGATGAATTTTCTGAAGTTCATGTTATCAGTTATTGAAAAGGTGTTAGGTGATAAATATTTGTTGTTGTGTGTAATGTTCAATAATTTAGGGAGGATATTTATTAGTCAAAACTTTGTTTTTATCATCAAAACAAAATGTCATTCTAAAATGAAACCAAAACTTGTAAATGCACCAAGTTATTTCAATTCGATTTGAATTTTACGGATCGGTTGCCGAAAAGGGCCACGCCGGCAATGATTGAGACTTTAACAGATCATCAGTGAAGTTGGGAGGAATTTTTCATTTTATATTTTTTATTAAGTATTCTATAGTAGGATATTGTCCAATTATTTAACATAAACACTTGGCAAAAATTAGTATTCAATCCACAGGCTATTTAGACGAATTGATCAATTTCCGCCTTTAACCAATTCACCAGTTGCCAGGCACAGGCAGATCACTGTATATGGATATGTTATTAACCAGCCAACTTCAATTGCACCTCCGATGCTATTAATTAAACATAGCACAATCCCTAATATTACTGAAAATTGAAGGTTTTCCCATCCAATTTCCCAACTCTTTTTTAAGGAACCAACAGCGCCTTTATTCTCGGTTATTGCAATAGGGATTGCATACTGGAATAGTATCATAAGAAGTAGACCTGGAATTATAAAGAAAACCAGGCCCAATAGTGTTGCTAATCCTCCAATTATCATTATTAGCCAGCTAACGATGAAGTAATCGAATCCCTTGAAAACATCACCAACTTCAACCTCTTCACCATGTATTATTTTCAATGCCATATAGTATATTCCGAAAAACAAGGGCGGTGCTGTAATTATGAATATTGAGCCAATAACAGCGATCAATGTAGCAATGATGAATGTTACAAACTGTTTTTTGTAAAGATTATAACTTTCGTTTAGATTATCTTCTATCCTCAATGAATTCTACTCCTGTTATCCGTTTGTGAATATATATAATAAATCACAGTATATCCCTACATCTGTGTGAAGCCTGCATATAATGATTCTACCTCTGTTTCTTATCTTTAACTTGTTTTATCCATTGTTTTGAACACACCACTCTTATAGATACAACTTCCAATACATCTATATAAATATTTGATTATATCCCATACATAATAAATATATGTTCTCACTTGTAACTCTCAACTATCTCCAATCCTTCCAGCATCAATGCCTCTGCCTCTGTCTTTGATTCGGCAAATATACGAACCCACGGGAACGCAATCCCAAACGCAATGTTTGTTATCCCTCTCAGCCTGCTTTAAAAGTAGGTTGCAAGATATATTTATTGTTGCTCTTGCAATAAAGGGTATATACGAACGCTAATTATTTGGCGAAGGTATTGATAAAAAATATATGACTAACTTACATGCGCATAATCTTTATGTACTAGTAATGTTATTCAAAGATTCGATTTACGTTAGTTTAAGTTTAATATACAAGATATTCTTATAGTTTATATTATGAGGATGTTCGAACGCAGTTATTGCGTGAGTAAGATACATAATATTACAATCTTGCGGAGGAGCATTAATGAGTAGAAAATCTCAACAAAAGATAACAAGGAAGACTAATCTCAGAATTCCTGCTTTAATTTCGGTGCTCAAAGGGGCATCACGTGATAATGACGCACCGATCTGGAAAGACATTGCAAAAAGACTCGAAAAACCCAGTCGCCAATACGCAGCGGTGAACATGAGTACCATTAACAGGCACTCAGCTGAAAATGAAGTGGTCATTATTGCAGGTAAGGTACTTGGTGCCGGAGCATTGGGTCATGCAGTAACTGTTGTAGCACTTGGTTTTAGTGGTGTGGCATCAAAAAAGATTAACGAGGTCGGGGGAAAGTGCCTGACCATCGAACAAATGCTCAATGAAAGTCCGAGTGGGTCTGGAATAAGGATTTTACAATAGGTGTTTAATATGATGGTTATTAATGCAGATGGACTTATAATGGGGCGGCTTGCAAGTACTGTTGCAAAGCGTTTGTTAGCAGGAGAAGAGATCGGGATCGTGAATGCAGAAAAAGCAGTGATTTCCGGTTCAAAAGTGACCACATTTAAAGAGTACAAAGAAATAAGGAATATGGGTACACGTGAATTCGGACCATATTTCCCAAAAAGACCAGACAGGATCCTAAAAAGAACTGTGCGGGGTATGCTTCCATATAAGCGATTAAGGGGAAAAGAAGCAATGGCACGACTAAATATCCATGTGGGTATCCCCTCAGAGCTTAAAGGTGTAGAACTCATTACGATCGAAAATGCAAGTATGAACCGATTAGGTTCAAACAAGTACATCAGGCTCGGGGACATAAGTAAACACATCGGTGCAAAATTCTAAGGAGAATAATCCATGGCTACCAAAATTATCAATTCATCAGGTAAGAATAAGACCGCAATTGCCCGTGCAACGATCACAAAAGGCACAGGCAGGACACGGATCAATAAAAAACCAATCGAGATATATGACCCGGAATTTGCGAAACTCAAGATACTTGAACCGCTTATGCTGGCAGGTGATGATATCATATCCGGTATAGATATAAATGTAAATGTTCGCGGAGGTGGAATCATAGGTCAGGCAAATGCAGTAAGGACTGCGATTGCACGAGGAATAGTTGAATGGACCAATGATACCAATCTTCGTAATACCTTTGCAGAATACGACCGAAATTTAATTGTTAATGATTTCAGACAAAAAGAAACAAAGAAATTTGGTGGACCTGGTGCACGCGCAAGATACCAAAAATCATACAGGTAGGATCTTAAAATATGATTCCAGTTCGATGTTTTACATGTGGTAAAGTAATTTCCAGTAGTTGGGAAGAATACAAGAAACGTACCAATGATAGCGAAGAAGCAGCAGCAGTACTTGATGATTTGGGTCTTTCAAGATATTGTTGCAGGAGAATGTTCCTTGGTCATGTAGAATTGGTTGATGTAGTAGCACCATATCAGTAGGGACCGTAGGGTAGCCTGGACCATCCTTCGGCGTTCGGGACATTGAACGACAATGCAACCAATGCGAATCACGCCGGTACCTGAGTTCAAATCTCAGCGGCCCCATTCCTGTTTTTTGCAGGAAAATTGGTATTTACCGATAATTTACATAACTTATGATTGAATAGAATGACGACCACATTTCGGAGGGATTCCGAAAAAACATTGAATTATGGCAATAATTTAATAATTACAGTATAATATGCACGATTGATCTGTTTGGATCATTTCGTTAAACCTTACTTATTTTCATGTACTGTATTATTAATAAGAAATATTACAATTACAATTACAACTTAAACTAATTAGGATTTATAATTATAATTATAATTCAAATTGATTAGAATTTACAATTATAACTTAAATTGAAATTTAGATTTAGATTCAGGGTGATTAATTGAGTAAACAAGTTTTTACAAGATATGAACGTGCGAGGATTGTTGGTGCAAGATCACTTCAAATCTCAATGGGAGCACCCATTTTGGTTGATGATGATTCTCCCGATTCATTGCATATTGCGATGGTAGAACTGGACCAGAATGTCATTCCCATTACGGTAAAAAGAGATAACAAATAATAGAGGTGAATACATGGAAGTTACGGATCAAATTGTAGAAGAAAACATGGAAGAAAGTGTAGAAGAAAATGTGGAAGAAAGTGTAGAAGAAAACATGGAAGAAAGTGTAGAAGAAAATGTGGAAGAAAGTGTAGAAGAAAGTGTAGAAGAAAATGTGGAAGAAAGTGTAGAAGAAAATGTGGAAGAAAGTGTAGAAGAAAATGTGGAAGAAAGTGTAGAAGAAAATGTGGATGAAAGTGTGGAAGATACAGTGAATAACGTGGAAATAAGAGAATCCACATCACTTATACCTATTGATGAATACCTTGCAGCAGGAATTCACATAGGTACGCAGCAGAAAACACAGAATATGATGAGATTTGTATATCGTGTTCGAACAGACGGGCTATATGTTCTTGACATCCAGTCAACGGATGAACGTATTAGGCTTACTGCAAATTTCCTTTCAAAATATGATCCGGCCAAGATCCTTGTTGTATCTGCACGCCAATATGGGCAGTATCCTGCAAAGATGTTTGCAAAAACGATAGGTGCAAAAGCAATGGTTGGAAGATTCATACCAGGTAAACTTACAAACCCTAATCTGGAAGGATTCTATGAGCCTGATGTTATTGTTGTGACTGATCCAACTGGTGATGCACAGGTTATCAAAGAGTCTTTGAACATAGGTGTTCCGGTGGTTGCATTGTGTGATACCAATAACATGACATCTAACGTGGATCTGGTTATTCCTACAAACAACAAAGGTAGAAAAGCACTTTCTCTTGTATACTGGTTACTTGCAAGAGGTATTGCACAGACAAACGATATTCCATTCAACTATGAAGTCACAGACTTCGAGCCTGGATTATAAGACAATGTTGTAGGACCATATTATAATTGTCATCTTTCATATTAAATTGTAGAATAATATCTACAAGTGATTGTAGGTAGCATACTACATATATTGCAGATGCCCATCTATATTATCGGGATTAAGTAGTATGAGACAACCAACAGTTGCGGGACAGTTCTATCCGCTAAATCCAAAGACTCTTAGAAAAGAAGTCAGTAAATGCTTTAGTGGTATTAGTACATCACAGCGCAATGTGATCGGTGCTGTTGTACCACACGCCGGATACATTTATTCGGGTTTTGTTGCAGCACATGTATACGCAGTACTTCCAAAAGCAGAAACATATATCATACTCGGACCAAACCATACAGGCATAGGTTCATTGGTCTCCGTATCACAGGACACATGGTCAACGCCTCTTGGGGAAGTTGAGACTGATATCGAACTTGCGGGATATCTTGCAGGCACCATTGTGGATTTTGATGAACTTGCTCACAAATATGAGCATTCAATAGAAGTCCAGTTGCCTTTTTTGCAGTATCGGTTCGAAAACGGTTTCAAGATATTGCCAATATGCATGGGATTG
This sequence comes from Methanosarcinaceae archaeon, assembly GCA_052361145.1. Lineage (GTDB taxonomy): Archaea > Halobacteriota > Methanosarcinia > Methanosarcinales > Methanosarcinaceae > Methanovorans. The sequence continues at coordinate 7,387 of JBQVMC010000029.1, read as the reverse complement.
CAGGATGAAGAGATAGCAGTTGAAGTTGGCAATGAGATTGCACGCGCAGTAGTAGAATGTGGTAAAAAAGTGGTAATTATCGCATCAAGTGATTTTACCCACAATCAACCTGATGGTATTGCACGCGATGTAGATAATTATCTTATTGAAGCAATTCTGGAGATGGATATACCTGAATTTTACAGGCGACGGGCTGAAAAAAATATCTCGGCATGTGGATACGGTCCTATTGCAGCAATGCTAACTGCAACAAGTACTCTTGGCGCAAATAAGAAGTCACTTTTAAAGTATGCAACAAGCGGGGATGTAACCGGAGATATATCTGATGTTGTCGGATATGCGGCAATCATTGCAGAATGATGCCAATTCTAATGTGTAGCATTTAATCATGACAGGTAATTCACAACGGAGTAATGATCAATGATAACTTGTTCTGCACCCGGAAAAATATACCTGTTTGGTGAACATGCCGTGGTCTATGGTGAACATGCCATATGCTGTGCAGTAGACCTTCGAACCCGTGTACAGGTAGAACTTGGTGAATCCGTAAGAATCGAATCGGTTCTTGGAAAGACAGGCATTGATATTGGGATACACCCTTATGTTTCGACAGTAATTGAGCGTATGAAGGAGTTTGCATCAATCAAAGGTGTGAGTATAAAGATAGATTCCGATATTCCTGTTGGTTCAGGCGTAGGTTCATCGGCTGCTGTAACGGTTGCAACAATTGCAGCACTAAATACTTTATTTAACTGCAAATTAACTATAGAAGAGATTGCAAAACTCGGGCATGAAGTGGAGACACAGATCCAAGGTGTTGCAAGTCCGACTGATACTTATGTCAGCACAATGGGCGGCGTGGTTATGGTCCCACAGCGAAAAAAGTTGGAACATATCGACTGCGGGATTGTGGTCGGCAACACAAACGTACTCTCATCTACAAAAGAACTTGTTGCAAATGTCGCGAAACTGCGGAATAGTTATCCACAGATCATAGGTCCGATCCTATCTATAATAGGCAGTATATCAAAAATTGGTGAAGAACTTGTGATCAACAGCGATTACTTAGCAATAGGAAACCTGATGAACATCAATCACGGATTGCTTGACTCAGTTGATATTAGCAGTATTGAACTATCATCACTCGTCTATGCGGCACGCAACAGTGGAGCATTCGGCGCGAAAATTACGGGTGCTGGTGGTGGTGGTTGTATGGTGGCATTGGTGGACAGATCACGGATAGATGATGTAGCTTATGCAATAAATGAGGCAGGTGGAAGTTCGATCATCACAAATGCAACAGAACACGGGGTCATGGTGGAGTCAAATTAATGAGCACATCAGGCAATATTACAATACTGAAGATCGGTGGCAGTATCATAACCGATAAGGATGCAGATGATGGAACTGCAAATTATGGTGAGATCAAGCGAATCGCAGGTGAGATATCAAAACACCATGGCAGGTTGATAGTTGTTCACGGTGCCGGTTCATTCGGACATCCGCAGGCAAAGAAGTACGAGCTTACTGAAAAATTCGATGCTAAAGGTGCTCTCATCACTCATGTATCTGTGAAAGTGCTCAACTGCATTGTCGTGGAATCCCTGGTAAATGCAGGGGTTGATGCTATTGGAGTGCACCCGATGAATAACACTATATCCGATAATGGCAGGATTGTGCAGATGTTTCAAAAGAACATTCATCTCATGCTTGACAATGGATTTGTACCTGTGCTGCACGGTGATGTGGTGATGGATACAAAACTTGGTACATCAATACTATCAGGTGATCAGATCGTTGCTTATCTTGCGGTACAACTGGGCGATGCAAGGATCGGCATCGGAAGTGCCAAAGACGGTGTTTTGGATGACAAAGGTAACACGATACCATCGATCACGTCCTCGAATTTCAAGGATATTGAGAAATTTATCGGGGGATCGGAAAGTACCGATGTCACTGGTGGAATGCTTGGAAAAGTTGGTGAACTGTTACACCTTTTTGAAATATCAAATATTAATTCGTATATATTCAATGCGGGAAAGCCAGGGAATATCTCAAAGTTTTTGGATGGCACGGATATTGGAACCGTGATAACAAAGTAACAATCATGAATTTTAATGATGAATAAGAAGAAGGTATCATGACCACATCCCAGAGAAAGATAGAGCATTTGGACCTATGTGCTACAAGTAATGTAGAGTCCAGAAAGGTAAGTGCAGGTTTTAATGATGTAATTCTGGTACATCGTGCAATGCCGGAAGTCAGGATGGATGCAATTGACTTATCTGTTGATCTTATGGGTAAACACCTGAATGCACCGTTTATGATCGCATCTATTACAGGCGGACATCCTGATACCATGGCCATAAATGCAAAGCTTGCAAATGCAGTCGAAGAGGTTGGTATTGGCATGGGTGTCGGGAGCCAGAGAGCGGCTATTGAGGATAAAAATCAGGAAGACTCTTTCAGGGTGGTTCGCGACGAGGCACCAACCGCATTTATCTATGGTAATGTCGGTGCTGCCCAGATCAGGGAATATGGCATTGAAGATATTGAGAAAATGATCGAAATGATCGATGCCGATGCTATGGCAGTGCATCTGAATTTCCTCCAGGAGGCTGTCCAGCCGGAAGGAGATCGGGATGCTTCGGGTATACTTGACACAATTAAAGAAATATGTTCCATTAAAACGCCTGTTATTGTAAAAGAAACAGGTGCCGGAATATCAAATGAGGATGCCCTGCTCTTAAAAAAGGCTGGTGTATCTGCAATTGATGTTGGTGGTGTCGGAGGCACAAGCTGGTCAGGTGTTGAAGTATATCGTGCAAGTGCTCGAAATGACATATTATCGCAACTTCTTGGAGAATTGTTCTGGGACTTTGGGATTCCTACTGTAGCAAGCATTGTTGAATGCAGTGCATCACTTCCGGTTATTGCAACCGGTGGTGTGAGGACAGGTCTTGACATTGCAAAGTCTATTGCTGTCGGAGCGAATATTGCAAGTGCAGCACTGCCGTTCGTCGTACCTGCAATGAAAGATAAAGATGAGGTCGTCAGCGTCTTGACGAGTATGTTAAATGAATTGAAAGTAACAATGTTTCTTTGCGCATGTGAAAATATAGACAGGTTGCACACAACTCCGGCTGTTGTGACTGGCTGGACACTTGAATACCTTACACAGCGAGGGTTTGATGTAAGGGAACTTGCTGTGCGTTCAAACATGGCATGATGTTATCAGTTCATTACAAAGGTGATTACAGAAATAACAGTTATTTGTTCAATGATAAGTAAGAATGAAACAAGTTAAAAAAATTGGTAGAATCGAAATAGAAAACATAATCTAAATTCGAATAGAAAATATAAATTGAAATACAGTTAAAATTGGAAATTGATAAGAGAGGTAATTTATGACGGAAATTGGAATAATTGCAGTCGGCGGGTATAATGAAATGGGACGCAACATGACTGCTATAAGAGTTGACGAGGATATAATCATTCTTGATATGGGTCTGAGGTTAGACCGTGTACAAATACACGAAGATGTTGAGATCGACAGGATGCATTCTCTTGAATTGATCGAAATGGGGGCAATCCCTGATGATACTATTATGAAACAGATCGATGGAACTGTACGTGCAATCGTGTGTACACACGGGCACCTTGATCACATTGGTGCAATACCAAAGCTGGCGCACAGGTATACAGCTCCGATCCTTGGTACTCCTTACACAGTTGCCCTAATAAAACAGCAGATCGAATCTGAGCGCAAGTTTGGCGTCAAGAACAAGATAATCACACTCAACGCAGGCGGAATCTACCAGGTCACAGAGGATGTATCTATTGAATTTGTCAGGGTACAGCACAGTATAATTGATTCGGTATTTGCCGTGATACACACACCAGCAGGTGCAATCCTGTATGCGTGTGATTTCAAGCTTGACCGTACACCTACACTTGGTGAAGCACCGGACTTTGATCGTTTAAGAAAACTTGGTCAGGAAGGTGTAATCGCAATGATCACGGAAAGTACAAATTCAGGTATTGCAGGAAAGACTCCGTCAGAGAGAATTGCACATGATATGGTACGTGATGTTCTTCTTGGAACCGAAGAATCGGATGTCGGCATGATAATCACCACTTTTGCATCACACATAGCACGTATCAATTCGATAATAAGTGCAGCAGAAGAGATGGGGCGCATACCTGTCCTGATGGGACGCTCAATGGACAAATATGTTATTACTGCCAGTAAACTCGGGTACATTAAATTGCCTGAAAATATCGAAGTTTACGGGAAACGCAAGGATATTGATAAAGCATTTAGGAAGATCATGAAGGAAGGTAAGGAGAAATACCTGCCAATTGTCACAGGTCACCAGGGAGAACCTGGTGCAATACTCGGTAGGATCGCAAAAGGTGAAACTGCATATGAAATTGAGTCCGGTGATCGCGTGATATTCTCTGCAAACGTAATTCCAAGTCCTATGACAAAGGCGAATCGATATTCCCTGGAAACTAAACTTCGAATGCGTGGGGCAAGGATATATGACGGTGTACATGTATCCGGTCATGCATACCGTGAAGACCACTGGGAACTATTAAGACTGATCAATCCTGAGCATGTCATTCCTGCACATGGGGATATTAAGATGCACAGTTCATATATAGAAATGGCAGAAGATGCCGGATATGAATTGGGTAATACACTCCATCTTCTTAGAAATGGTGAAGAGTTATACATAGAAGAGTAATACTGAAATTCTATTATACTTTGTGATCGAACATGAATGTAATTGATGAAATTAAAAAACGAAGTGTATATGTCAATGAGGCAATAGGGGAGATGCTTCCCCTGACAGAGCCGGTAGAACTGTACAAGGCATCACGATATTTACCTGATGCCGGCGGCAAGCGCCTGCGTCCGGCTACTGTAATACTTGCGGCTGAGGCAGTAGGTTCGGATATCAGTGCTGTACTTCCGGCAGCTGTGGCTATAGAACTTGTTCATAATTTCACGTTGATTCATGATGACATCATGGATAAGGATGGAATTCGACGTGGCATGCCTTCAGTTCATGTAGAATGGAGTGAAGCATGTGCTATTCTTGCAGGTGATACGTTATATTCCAAATCTTTTGAGATTCTTTCACGTATTGATTGTGACCCGGTACGCGTTGTAAAATCCATTGAACTCCTATCCAGGACATGTACTGAAATATGTGAAGGACAGTGGATGGATATCAATTTTGAGAACAGGGATGATGTAGGGGAAGATGAATATCTTGAGATGGTCGAGAAAAAGACATCTGTTCTTTATGCTGCATCCGCAAATATCGGCGCATTGCTTGGCGGTGCATCAGACGAGGTTGCAGATGCCTTATATGAATTCGGGCGTTTGGTAGGAATTGGTTTCCAGATATACGATGATGTGCTTGACCTGATAACCCCTGAAGAAATACTTGGTAAAGTGCGTGGCAGTGACCTGATGGAGGGAAAGATGACCATCATTGCTATCCATGCAATGAAACATGGTGTCAAACTGGATATTTTCGGAAGCGGCAGTGCTACAAGTTCGCAGATCGATGAGGCTGTGAAAATCCTGAAGGATTCAGGTTCAATCAGTTATGCAAGTAACCTTGCGATGTCATATATTCATCAGGGTAAGGCAAAGCTGGATATTTTAGATAATTCAAAAGCGAAAGATGTACTTATGGCAATAGCTGATTATATGATCGATCGGGCATATTGAGATCAACTGGAAATAGGTTGGAAAAGGGGGTGAGTTTATTCATCCTTTTCCAAAACAGCCTGTGCAGCCACAAGTCTTGCGATTGGTACACGGTATGGGGAACAACTGACATAATTGAGTCCGATCTTGTGTCCGAACTTGATAGACTTTGGATCTCCACCATGTTCTCCGCAGATACCGATCTTCAGGTCCTTGCGCTTGGATCGTCCCTTATCTATCCCGATCTTTATCAGTTGTCCGACACCTTCCTGATCAAGTACTGCAAATGGATCATTGTCAAGTATGCCATGTTCTATATAATATGGCAAAAACTTTCCTGCATCATCCCTGCTGAACCCGAAAGTTGTCTGGGTAAGGTCATTAGTACCAAATGAGAAAAATTCGGCTTCTTCTGCTATTTTGTCAGCAGTGATAGCAGCTCTTGGAAGTTCGATCATAGTACCTACAAGATATTCCAGTTCTACATTCTTTTCATTGAGAACAGATTCGACAACACGTATCACATTTTTCTTTGTGGATTTAAGTTCTTCAACATGGCCTACAAGAGGGATCATTATTTCCGGAACGATATTTATACCTTCGGACTTGAGTTCACATGCAGCTTCTATGATAGCTTTAACCTGCATATCATAAATTTCCGGATATGTAATTCCAAGGCGACATCCCCTGTGTCCCAACATAGGGTTGATCTCATGGAGCATTTCCACACGTGCAATTACTTTTTTTAATTGTTCGATCTCATTCAGGTTACCATCGCTGTTTTTGAGTTCTATGAGATTCATTGTAAGTACTTCATGGTCCGGAAGGAACTCGTGCAATGGCGGATCAAGAAGCCTGATTGTAACAGGGTATCCTTCCATTGCACGGAAAATCCCTATGAAATCACTTTTTTGCATTGGCAGGAGTTTTAACAGTGCTTCCTTTCTTGAGTGTTCATCCTCTGCCATGATCATTTCACGGACAGCAGGAATCCTGTCATCTCCGAAGAACATGTGTTCTGTCCTGCAAAGTCCAATTCCCTCTGCACCGAAATCACGCGCAAACTTGGCATCATTTGGGGTGTCAGCATTTGTTCTAACACCAAGTGTACGTACTTTATCTGCCCATTGGAGTATTTTTTCAAGGTCTTTGCTAAAACCTGCTGTGATAAGTTCAACTTTTCCGAGTATTACATTTCCGGTAGTACCGTCAAGAGTCAGGTAGTCGCCCTGGTTAATGGTGTAACCATCAACTGAGATCGTGCCCTTTTTCATATCAATAGTAATATCGCCACATCCGGCTACACATGGTTTCCCCATTCCTCTTGCAACAACTGCTGCATGTGAGGTCATGCCCCCACGGACTGTGAGTATACCCTCTGCCGCATTCATGCCGCCTATATCTTCAGGGGATGTTTCGGTGCGTACAAGTATTGTTTTTTCGCCATCTTTCGCCATTTCTTCAGCATGTTCGGCAGTGAACACGATCTTTCCGACCGCTGCACCAGGTGATGCAGGCAATCCGTTTGCAATTATTTCCAATTCTGCATCAGGGTCCATCATCGGATGTAGCAGTTGTTCTATCTGTTCAGGTTCAATCCGCAAAAGCGCAGTGTTCTTATCGATCAGTTTTTCATTCACCATGTCAACAGCAATTTTA
>JBQVMC010000028.1:0-19108 GCA_052361145.1 Methanosarcinaceae archaeon | reverse complement strand
TGCATAGTACACAGCCCTGTGTGAACATCCCGGACACATAGCAGGCGGACGTAGCGGAAGTTCAATATCTGCCATATCTTCCACACCCACCATTGAATTTACATTATTGGTCTTTTTCGACATCCCAAAGGCATTTGTTATTGCATCTTTACAGAGTTTAACATTTAATTCACCAGCTCTTAGAACAAAACCTCCGGTTTTTCCGAGTATCCTGGCATCAGACCCAATTTCATTTGCGATTATCTTTACCCTATCCTCAACAACAGGTTCCAGTTCTTCGATCACGAGAATGGTATCCGCATGTTCAAGCATTTTCTTTATCAAACCTTTCGGAACAGGATAGGTACTTATCTTTAAGAATGATACATCAAGCCCGATATCCAAAATAGCCTCTTTTGCATACACGGACGCAATTCCGGATGCAATCACCCCAATTTTTGATTGCGGGTCGATATTCATTGTCAGTTCATTCCACGGCGAATTTTCGAGTTCCCTTGCAATACTATCCTGAATCCCGAGAAGATGATTATGTCGAACACGTGCATTTTTGGGGAGCATTACCCACCTGTCCACGAGTTTCCCAAAATGCGCCGTGGATCTGTTTTCAATCACCTTTCCCGGCTTCACATCGGATTTTCCATGTGATATCCGGGTTGTTGGTCGGAATATTACGGGAATCCCAAACTTCCCGGATAGTTCAAAAGCATAAGGGATCATGTCCTTTGCTTCCTGTATTGTGGAAGGGTCCAGGCATGGAACAAGCGAAAAATCCGCATACCTTCGGGTATCCTGTTCATTCTGGGATGAATGACATGACGGGTCGTCTGCAACGATTATCACCATACCTCCCTTTACACCAGTATAAGCAAGTGTCATCAATGGATCGGCTGCAATATTGAGTCCTACATGCTTCATGGTAACTACAGAACGCACGCCTGCCCATGCCGCACCTGCCGCAACTTCCATTGCCACTTTTTCGTTTACAGACCACTCAACATAGAAGTTTTGTATGTCCATTTTTGACAGTGTATCAATAATCTCTGATGAGGGTGTGCCCGGGTATCCTGAAATAACCTGTGCACCTCCTTCTATTATTCCCCTCGCTATTGCAACGTTCCCAAGCATGTACTCACGTTTACTCATGTTCTATTTCCTGATGGTTTTATTATAGGCATTAGTAATGAGACTTTTTATTATCTTCCGGAATGGTTTTGAAAACCGCAGAGGCAGAGGCAGAGGCAGAGACAGAGGAACGCAGAGAAAAATAAGTCTCCTCTGCGGTAATTGTTTTTACCATGATCCGTTTATCCGGTATATATTAAAAAGTGTCATATATTATGAGAAAATCAGGTGCCTCAGAACTCATAGGGATCATCACCATATCAGAACCGCTTCTCATCACAGGCACATTTATCCCTTAATCCCACATCCTTAATCCTGCATCTCTGCCACAATTCCGGCAGCCGCATTACCTGGTGAATCCGCCTGATAGATGCTACGCCCAACAATCACCCAATCCGCGCCCGCATTTATTACATCTGCGGCACTTCCACCCTGTACACCGACACCGGGCGAGATGATTGATAATTCACTGCCGATTATGCTCCGTATTTCACGGATACGCTCCGGGCGCGTTGCAGGTGCCACAACACCGGACGCACCTGCATCCAGTGCCATTTTTGCAATCGATCCTGCAACCGGACGAAAGAACTCGACACCGCCGGGATGACTCATTTCTGCAACAACGTAAATATCTTTTCCACTATCACTCCCACACGCGGTTTCCACGCATGCATTAAGGCTGTCCTGTCCTGTGAAACCGTGTACGATAACGGCATCCGAACCGGCTTTGAATGCATGCTCGCATATCAGGCGATCGGTGTTTGGGATGTCGGCAACCTTGAAATCTGCGATTACCGGCGCGTATTTTGAAAGTTCGTTGACAATGCCAAGTCCCGTTTCAAGGACAAGCGGATAGCCAATTTTTATGGCATCCACATATTTATGTACGTCCCGCGCGATCCTGAGTGCACTTTCTTTATCTGTAACATCAAGTGCCAGTATAAGTCGGGTGTTTTTGTTCATTTGGTTTTCCTCCGGGCAATTTGTTTTATATTAGTTTTTTTATATATAATTAGTGGTTTTTGGCACGTGAAAATCGCCAAATAAAAAAGAGCGATTACCTCGACTTTGTCACATTAGACCATCGATGTTGCTGTTAACATCGATTTTAGAATGGCTTGTATATTTTTACTAAGTAATCTCTTAATATCGATTTGTTTTGTGATGTGACAAAGTAAAGTTACTCGCTCTCTCTTTTTAGAATCGAACTTGCGACTTTAATTATATCCGGCTCAAGCGGTGTTAAATATCGCTGAACAAAACCGAAATACAAACGCTGGAAGAATAGGAACCCAGCAGTTATTGGTATGTACCGGCGTTTGACGTAAATCTTGACGTAAAATAGCAAAATGTATGATAGAATACCTTTTTAACTTGAACACCATATTGCCGTATAATGGGAAAATATACTTTGGAATGTTTGCAGTGCGGTAGTGAATATCAGGGTGAATATAGGTTAAAATGTGACCATGACGATTCGTTCCTGCGTGCAAATTATCATGAAAAGCAGCTTGCCCTTAAAAAAATAAAAGGCATGGGCAAGTTCTATGACTGGCTGCCTATCCGTGGGCAACTAAACACCAATGCTGCCCCGATCACTTATAAAAGCGATGAACTTGCACGCGAGCTCGGGCTTACAAATCTTTACATTGGTTTTAGCGGGTACTGGCCTGAGCGCGGTGCACTTATCAGGACATGCAGTTTTAAGGAACTTGAAGCTCATCCAACAATGCAGCGATTAACAGAAGCCGGTGGGTCAGCTGTCGTAGTTGCATCGGTCGGGAATACCGCACGGGCGTTTGCGCATGTATCTGCTATGACCGGAATCGATGTATATATAGTAGTACCCCACTCGGGACTGCCGCGAATGTGGTTACCTGAACAACCCACAGATTCCATTCATCTTATTACTATGACAAGGGGAAATGATTACACAGATGCTATTCACCTTGCTGACAGGATAGCACAATTACCAGGTGTCATGCCGGAAGGCGGTGCAAAGAATGTTGCCAGGCGTGACGGCATGGGTACTGTCATGCTGGACGCAGCAGTGACAATTAAACGCATTCCTGACCATTATTTCCAGGCAGTTGGAAGCGGCACCGGTGCAATTTCAGCATGGGAAGCTGCTATTCGCCTGCACAGCGACGGGCGGTTTGGGAAACATTTTCCAAAACTCCAGATAGCACAGAACCTGCCATTTGTACCAATGCTCAATGCATGGAATGCAGGACGGCGGGAGATTATTCCACAAATTGATATGCCAGAGCCAAAAAAGCATATTGATGAGATGTATGCTGATGTACTCTCAAACCGTGCTCCACCTTATTCGGTCACCGGAGGATTGTTCGATGCCTTGACCGCCACTAATGGCTTGATGTATGGCATTACGAATGACGAAGGAAAAGAAGCAAAGTCATTGTTTGAGTCACTTGAAGGAATTGACATACTGCCGCCTTCGGCTGTTGCTGTTTCATCCCTTATAAAGGCAGTTGAAGCTGGGAATGTGGCAACGGATGATGTAATTCTCCTAAACATCGCAGGCGGCGGCACAGAGCGTCTTAAGGAAGATTATAGTCTTACGATGATCCATCCGATAGCCAGTGCAAAGAACCCGGACGTTCCGCTTGAGGATCTGGTCCAGATAAGTGATTATATGAGGAAAAGTGCATGAACAGGAATATTTTGGTTTAATGATGGTAATATAATGGTAATATGAAGATGAGTGTGAGATCCCCGGAAGATACTGTTATAGGAATACTGCAACAAAACGAGATAGACATGGTTGCTACGTTACCGTGTGACCGAATCAAGAACCTGATGCCCCTGATTTCCAGGAATTTTTTAGAGATCCCGCTTACAAGAGAAGAAAACGGTCTCGGTATCTGTGCAGGCGCATATATGGCTGGAGGAAAACCTGTGATGGTAATCCAGAGTACCGGACTTGGGAATATGATCAATGCGCTGGAATCACTGAATATTACTTGTAGTATTCCACTCCCTATAATTGCAAGCTGGCGTGGTGTTTACAAAGAAGGAATTGAGGCACAAAAACCACTGGGCGAGCACCTTCCTGAAATTCTTGATAGCGCAGGGATAGCATATACTATTATTGGCGACCCCGACAAATTATATAAACTTGATTACGGCATTCTTGATGCATACGAGAACCTACGTCCGCATGTCATTCTATTTTCACCTAAAGTTTGGGAAGATTCGACCTGCACGGCATGGAGTGAAAAGGAACTTATTGTGCCGGTGGAACGTTCGCTTGACATTACATTTAAGAGCAATATCCTAAAACCACAGATGATACGGTTCGATGCAATAGCTGCTATGGTGCCGTTACTTAATGATGAGATCGTTGTGGCAAATATTGGTGTTCCATGCAAGGAATTGTATGCCCTTTGTGACCGTGATCTTAACTATTATATGTTCGGATCTATGGGACTTGTATCATCCATCGGGCTCGGGCTTGCACTTAAGACAGGGCACAGGGTGATCGTGCTTGATGGTGATGGCAGTCTTTTGATGAATCCGAACACACTTGTGGAAATTGCACGCATAAATCCACCAAATCTTACGATCGTGGCGCTGGATAACGGAGCCTATGGCTCGACAGGTTCACAGGAAACATTAACTGCAAAGTTCCTTGATCTTGAACTGCTTGCACGGGGGTGTGGGATTGAAAATACGGAAAAGGTGCATACACAAAAAGAAGTCGAAAGTGTATTATCAAGCGCATTGGGCGCGGATAGGCTCACATTTATACATGTGGTGCTCAAACCAGGGAACGCGGATTCTCCGAATATCCCACATACTCCTGCAGGAATTACGAAGAGATTTATGTGTGCTTTGGAACATTGACCTGGTAGTTGGCGGAACACCTATTATCTTTTCACGATGAAGTAGTTGACTAAAGAAGACACTTTTTAATATATTCCGGATAAACGGATCATGGCAAATGCCGTCTCTTTCATCATTGATTGAAGCGAAAAAAAATGCGGAAATCAATGTCGATGCGGGATAAATGAGGATATTTATATTAATCTTGCAATTATTGTCAATCTACTTGTAGTGTTGCTTTTCGATTCAAAATCGTGTTTGTTACCCTCTAATTTGAAGTGGATACGTTGTTTATGCATGGGAATGGTAAAATTTAGTAGGATACTGGAGAACATGGGTTTTAATTAAAAATGCCAATCCGGTATTATCCGGAGTCGATCTATGCACATATGAAAGGTTAATGCTTTTAACAAGGGCGTTGAAATAGCAAACAATGAACACATCTCCTGCATCCAAAAATTTGATCATATTCCATGTAGACATGGATGGTTTTTACTCATCAGTTGAGGTGAGGAATAATCCTCAATTAAAAGGGCAACCTGTTGTGGTTGGCTCTAATCCGAAGAATGGGGCTGGCAGGGGTGTAGTCAGTACATGTTCATACGAAGCCAGGGAATTCGGCATAAGCTCGGGAATGCCGATATCAAAAGCTTACAAACTATGCCCCGATGCCGTGTATCTTCGGGTGAATATGGAACTTTACAAAGAGGTTTCAAAGCACATAATGATCATCCTGCGGGAGTTTGCAGACAGTTTCCAGCAAGTGAGCGTGGATGAAGCGTATCTGGATGTCAGCATGCGAGTGTTAGATTATGATGATGCTGCCCGGTTAGCCCTTTGCATCAAGGACCAGGTGTTTTTACGCGAAGGCATCACTTGCTCCATAGGTGTTGCCCCAAATAAATTGGTTGCAAAGATTGCATCGGATTTCCAAAAACCTGATGGATTGACTGTTGTGAAACCAGATGAAGTTCGGGATTTTCTAACTGTACTTCCTGCCAAAAGAATTCCGGGTATCGGAAAAAAAACTGCGAATATGCTGGCAGGTATGGGTATTGAGACAATTGGAGATCTGGTGGAGTATGATGTTCAATCGTTAATTGGGAGATTTGGGAATTTAGGTCTCAAAATGCATCAAATGGCAAAAGGCATCGATGAAAGCAAGGTTTTGGAGCGCGGAGAGATAAAGTCTATTAGTAATGAAGATACGTTCGATGAAGACACAGCAGATCCATATATCATAAACAGGGTGCTCGATTCACTTGCAGAGAGCGTACACAGGTCCCTCATGAAAAAGAAACTCCTGTTTAAGACGATCACACTAAAGGTACGTTTTGAGAATTTTTTGACTTATACAAGGACAAAGTCACTCAGGGTATATTCAACAGATCTTGAAATAATAAAGCTAACTGCAAAAGACCTGATGCACGAATTTATAGGGAAAAGAAGGTTCAGATTGCTTGGTGTTGGGGTATCAAATCTCAAGAAAGCGGATAAGAAGCAGATGTTGATCACCGATTTTTTGTGACAATTTTCAACATATTAAAGTCAATGAGAGTAACATACCTGTTCATGATGTTATTCTAAAATCCTGTTTGAAAACGATGTTATGAACCCTACCACGTACTAAATCACTTGTTTTTTATGTTTTTATCTTTCTTAAACACAGACGGCAAATCCACAGCATATGTTCCGTTATGTTTGATTGCCATGATAATCTCTTTGCGTTCAAGAAGTGAATCAAGATTTAGTTCATAAGACCCGGGACCAAGGATCCGAATGGATTCTACACGTTCTTCATCATCTTCTACCACATTTTGTTCCTTATGATCGATACCCAAAATATCATCAATTTCCTGAATGAACTTTTCGCCAGGTGTGTCTTCGGATGATGCCGCATCCAATTTGCTTTCTTTGGATTCGTCGATTACCCCTGTATCTCCAGCATCCTGTGATTTTGCATCATCGGATTGCGGACCAAGCTCTGTGCTACTGACATACAGGAACTTGTTCCAGCCGCAGTTTGGGCAGCCGTTTAATATTACAGCAGCACCGTCTTCAAAAACATTCTCACATCGGGTACATTTGTGCGGCATCAATTCACCGACCTTTAATAGGAACTGTGATTATTTAAACATTTACGATTCCGATGATAACATTATGGTCATTTGACCAGATACCTGCCGATAAGGGGTTCAAGTCTTTGCTTTGTTTCATACGGGATCATGTCCTGCATTGTTGTAATTGCACCTGCAAGTGCATTCTTGCACAGGCAATCCTGTGATGTCGAAACCTTATCGATCGTTGCGGCAATAATATCTTTAACCGCCGTTTCGTTCTTTGTAGCGTTTTCGATTATGGTCTCAATTGTCACATCTTCTTCAGACCAAACGTCATAATCCGTAACCGTGGCGATCATTGAGTAGCACATCTCAGCTTCACGTGCAAGTTTTGCTTCTGGTATTGCAGTCATGCCGATAATGTCAAAACCAAGTTTCTGGTATACGCGCGATTCTGCACGTGTTGAAAATTGGGGACCTTCTATGCATACGTACGTGCCACCATTGTGGATATTGTAGTTCTTTTCTTTTGTGACATCAAGGATCGTTTTTGATAGTGTCGGGCAGAATGGGTCGGCAAAGCCCATATGTACAACAATACCATCTTCAAAAAAGGTATTTGGTCTTGATCTTGTGCGGTCATATATTTGATCAGGGATAACAATATCCAGAGGAGCAAGTTCTGGTTTCAAACTGCCTACTGCCGATGCTGCTATTATGCGCTTAACACCAAGTTTTTTGAGAGCAAAGATATTTGCCCGCGAGTTTAAGATCGAAGGACTAATCCTATGTCCGATACCATGCCGTGGTAAAAAGCAGATGGTCTTGTCACCGTATTCTCCGATCGTGATGTTATCTGATGGCGGTCCGAATGGCGTGTCAACATTGATGCCCCTTGCATTATCAAATAGGCTCACATCATATATCCCACTACCACCGATAATTGCAATGTCCACATTTTCGATCATTCATATTCCCCGTGTTTTATAAAAATGTCCATAACGTTCTACCGTCTTTTAACATTGACGTGATTTTGCCTGTGCGTTCCATCTCTTTAAGCACTTCGACCATACGCCCGGGCTGTGCTATTTCAAATGAGACAGGATCAAGTGAATGGTACATGTATAGGCCATGTTTTATTGCAGGTATATCCCATGCATCCTTTTTCTCTTTTGTCATAAGGCGAGAGATGATGTCCATCATGTCCTCCATGAAATTCCAGGGGTATACGATCCATGCCCAATCCTCCACACGTTCGCCGCAGTAATCGGGATCAATTTCAGATGTGTAAAGGTATTGGAGTGTCGCTGTTCTTACTTCCTTCGGATCCTGCCTGAGTACATATTCCTTTGCATGTATCATGCTCTTGCCTGTGTCAGCGATGTCATCCACGATCAGTACTTTTTTACCGTTCACGGCGGTATCTGCAAGCGGATACTTTATCACAGGTTCATCTCCTGTGATTGCCGTACCAATATAGTGTTCTATCTTAAGGCTTGTCAGGTCATCAAGTCCAAGGAAATCACACATGACACGTCCGGCAAACCATCCGCCACGTGCAAGTGCGATTATCATATCGGGTTTGTAACCCGATATTTTAACATCGTTTGAAACATCTCTACAAAGGCTGTAAATATATTCCCAGTTTGTAACTACACATTTAAATTTGTCAGGTAATACCATTGAAAATCCTCTTTTTGTTAGTTGAACTTATTATACATATGTGTCTATAAATATATATATATATATGTATGTATGTGTCTATGCATTGCATGCATATCATGGGTGCATGAATTCGATCCTTGCCTAACGGATGCAAGATTGTTTATAATTTTGGTACGCACTTGATTTATATGTTTTCTTTTTTTGGGCTGTCTTGCGATCAAATAGCAGGGCATCCATACACCCAAACGTTGCGACAGCACACCCAACCTCATCAGGGGTATAATTATTGTAACTACTCACAGTAACCACTCACATTTAGGAAGCGATATCTAGCGACTGCATTTATATCTAAATGTTGATTTTATATTTCTGTAATGACATGGTAAAATCGGCAGCATAAGACAATATATAAAAAATAATCGTATGTGCAAATTAAGTAGAAATAAAAGTTTTATCGTTATCAGCACTATTACTTCTAAAAGGCGAGTAGTTATTAATTATTAATGTTAAAGGGGTAGATGTAAGGTGATTTGTGATATTATTCCCTCTACACCCAACTTTCCAATTTCACATCTCTCCAGTATACGATAATCTTTATTCACATTACTCACACCCCATCCGATTTTTCCTGAGCCTTTTTGTGTAAACGATGCTATGAACTTACCACCTATTGCACCATTAACCAAATTGATCCAACGAGCACGGTTATATCGTATTTATCAACAACTTTGCCCACTTAAGTTTCTTCCTTTTCATATCCGACACATTCACATCATCAAAATCGAATCCAACAAGCGTGATACTTGCAGCACCGAACTCATTTGCAAGAAACACGCACCGATCCCCGTCTGTGAATCCACCGAAATTGTAAACATTATCAAGTGGAGCCGCCTGTGTTGAACCTATTACACCACTTAAATGCGGTACGTATTTCATAATCTTGTCGATATTGTCACCATGTGCATGAACAACTACCAACGCGCCCTTTTTGTTTGCAGCAATCTCTTTTTCAACATCGCCGTCAAGATCGGTAACAATAATATTCGACACAACCCCCCTGTCAAACAATACTGCGGTAGCACCGTCTGCGGTGATGATAACATAATCGCCAGTGTCGATCATATCAAGTTCATCGGCAAGGATCGACGCATTTCCACATACCAGAATATCCTTACCGTAAATAAGACTGGCAAGAACCGGAATACCATTCGGTTTATCCTCAGTTTGACATTGCCCTAGCATTCCGGAAAGAATGAGAGCCGCAATCTCATCTTCTTCCCTGCTAAACCCAAAATCATCAAGTATCTTGAGGTACGTGGGCTCCCATGAATCAAAATTCATGTATAACTCCTAAAAACTAATACTACAAAGTCGAGATACCCACATGCATAGAAACGCCTTCAACGTCCCAGTCCTTGACCAGCGTACCGCTTGCATCTACATCCAACCCGATTATCAACAGGTCTGCACGAACCTCTTTTGCGATGAACACTTCGTGATCCAGAACAAGGTCAAGTACCCGCTCATCATCGATCCTGACAAACGCCTTGATGTTCTCATCAACAACAAGATCAAGTTCCTTTCGCATATCCTGAACCCTGCGGATAACCTCTCTTGCAAATCCTTCAGATTCAATTTCACGCGTGAGTTTTGCATCAACATATACCATACCGCCGCTAAACTCCGCACCTGCCACCGATTCCGGGATAATCTCCTTAAAGTTCACCATCTTTTCTGTAACTATCACAGTGGAACCGTTTGCAAGTGTGATCTTAAATTCACCCACATCAGCCAGAACTTTTTTGAGCGTCACGGCATCAGCCTGTTGTATAGCTGTAATAACCTTTCCCGCATCTTTCTTGAACACAGGACCTATCCCGCCTGGATTTGGAATCGCTTCAACACCAAGTTCATCCCATGACTCCCCGAGACCAAGCACCACAACATCCTTCGCATTCGTCTGTCCCATCAGGACATCGCGCAGGTTATCGACTGCTTCACCGATCTCCCCATCCTTTGGACTCACAACAATGCGCGATACTGGCCATCTCAATTTACGCCCCACCTTCTGGCGTGCATTTGATGACGATTCCACAATGGATCGAACCGTTTCCATATGGGCTTCGAGTTCCATGTCAACCAGCGAATCATCAACAATAGGCCAGTCACACATGTGTACTGATTCGAGTGCGTTCTTTTCTACATTCTTCACAAGATTGCCATACATCTCTTCTGCAAGATGTGGCATAAACGGTGCGATCACTTTCATTGTAGTGACAAAAACGTCATATAGAACACGATATACCGCAAGTTTATCAGGGTCATCCGCCTCCACCCATGTCCTTGGGCGTATCAACTGTATGTACCATCTTGACAGATCTTCAAGTATAAAATCGTTAATGGAACGAATGGCCTTTTGAAGTGCATACTCCTCCATAGCAGAGTCAATATTACTTATAACTGACTGCATACGAGACAATATCCACCTATCCTCTTTGCGCAGGTACCCTAAAACAGATTTAAGAGACACTTTTTCAGGGTCGAAATTATCAAGAGCCATGTACGGCAAGGGGAACCTGTACACATTCCAGAAGATATTCATTGTCCTGTGAACAGTAGCAACTTCATCCCAAAGGAACTTCAGGTCATCCCATGGTGCACTGGCTGACAACACGTATGCACGCAGCGTATCAGCACCGTATTTTCCAATAACCTCAGAAGGTTCAATAACATTACCGATGCTCTTTGACATCTTCTTGCCGTCTTTATCAAGCGTAAAACCGTGCATGAGTACACTCTTGTACGGAGCCTTCCCGAATGCGATCATACTCGCACCCAATTGCGAATAGAACCAACCGCGTGTCTGGTCATGACCTTCTGTTATGAAATCCGCCGGCCAATTTTTCTCAAACGCTTCTGTTGTATGTGGATATTTCAATGTAGCCCATGATGCGACTGCCGAATCGAACCAAACATCGAACACATCTTCCACACGCAACATTGTCCCACCGCACTCGCATTTGATCTCAACATCATCCACATACGGGCGATGGAGTTCGATTAATCCATCAACACCTGACCTTTCAACCAGTTCCTCCCTTGTACCGATCACATCAATAGTTCCGCAGGTACTGCATTTCCACACAGGTATCGGAATTCCCCAATATCTCTGGCGTGAGATACACCAATCGCGCGCACCTTCCACCCAATCTTTAAACCTTGCAGAACCTGCCCAGTCAGGATACCAGTCAACTTTTTTGATCTCAGACAGCATATCTTCTTTGAGTTCCGATATCTTAAGGAACCACTGTTCAGTTGCAAGATAAATAATATGGGTCTTACAGCGCCAGCAGTGACCATAACGGTGAGTAATGGTCTTACTGGAAAGAAGCAAACCCTTCTCTTCAAGGTCTTTGATAACGATTGCATTCGCATCTACGATATTCATTCCGGCATATTTGCCTGCTTCTTCCGTGTAACATCCGTTTGACCCTACAGGACAGAAAATTGGAATGTTATTCCGTACTCCGATTTCAAAATCGTCCACACCGTGTCCCGGGGCGATGTGTACACAACCTGTATTCTCTGCTGTGACAAAATCTGCAAGATATACATTGTGCTCGAACTTTGCCTGTTTCGGGACAAGATCCGCAAGCGGATGCTCATAAGACAATTTTGTGAGGTCTTCCCCGAGCATTGTTTCCAGTACATCGTAATCCTTGTACTTACCCTTACGAAGGACATCTTCAATAAGTTCGGATGCCATTATAAGTTTTTCTTCTTGCCCATCGGGTGTTGTTGCGCGAATGATGGAATATTCAAATGAAGGGTGTACAGCCACTGCCATATTTGAAGGAATGGTCCATGGCGTTGTGGTCCATATTACGATATATGTGTTCTCCTCACCTTTTACCCGGAACTTAACGTAAATCGACGGATCGGTACGTTCATCATATTCAACTTCGGAATCCGCAATTGCAGTTTCACATCTCGGACACCAGTTAACCACACGTTTGCCCTGTTCAAGCAGTTTCTTCTCATTTGCCTGTTTAAGCGTCCACCATGCCGCTTCGATATACTCATCATGCAGTGTCATATAAGGCTCTTTCCAGTCGAGCCACACCCCGAGTGTTTTGAACTGCCCGGTCATGCCATCTTTTTGGTTTAGTGCGAATTCCTTACATTTTTCAATGAAATTTCCAACACCATATGTCTCAATGTCTTTTTTTGATGTAAAACCAAGTACCCCTTCAACCTTTACCTCAATGGGCAACCCGTGCATATCCCATCCGGCACGTTCAATGATGTCGTGATTGTTCATGGATCGGTACCGTAAGATGGAATCCTTTATGATCTTGTTCCATGCTGTCCCGAGATGGATATTACCGGTGGTATATGGTGGTCCGTCAACAAAAAAGAATTTTTTGCCTCCTTTCCTGAATTCGCGCACCTTTGAATATGCATCAATATCTTCCCAAAACGCATGTGTCTTTTTTTCGATTTCGTTTGCGTTATATTGATTGGTGATTTCCTTTATCAGTATCATAATAAGTAGTCTCCATGAATTGAATGGTTTTAATCTTTCTTAAGTGCGGTAATTAATTTAAATGCTTTGGGTTTAGCAAAAAACACGCAATCTTTAAAACTGTCCTGTTACTTTATGGTATTTAAGGTTCTATTATATAATCAACAGGTGATAGGTAGAATATGAGATCCAGGGTCCAACTTAGGAAAAGTGCAAAAAATAAATTGCTGGATGAACTTATAGCTACGTTCGGAGAGACTATTAATGATCTCAAGAACAGCAAATTCGAGACTGCCTATATCGATAGTTATAATGTTATATTGATAGATGGTAGACTTCTTTTATTCTCAATAGATGGGGATTATTTCCCAACGGTACGCGGTGTGCTGGAACTTGAACTGGCAAAGTATGTAGTGATTGTAGATGCAGGTGCTGTACGGTTTGTGATCAATGGTGCTGACATTATGTGTCCGGGAATCGTGACTGCCGACCATGATATCATGAAAGGGGACCTGGTCATAATCAAAGAGGAAACTCATGGTAAACCGCTTGCTATCGGACGTGCATTGATTTCCGGCGAAGATATGGTAGCTGATTCTGGAAAGGCAATAAAGTCGCTGCATTATGTGGGAGACAAGTTATGGAATATTGATATGTGAATTATCTGCAGAACTGAAATGTATGACACTTGGCATCAATGGATCGTTGGATTTTATTTCAAGACCTTCTGAATTTTTTCCCATAACTATCCAGCCATGCGTAAACATTATTGCAGGCCGTATATTCTACAAATGGATAATTGTACACAATTATTAAACACCTCTAAAATCAAGGGCCTGAACTCAGTATTAAAAACTAATAAATTGATTGCCACATACATAAATAAGCGGATTTTCGACATCAGTCTCCAGTTTTAAGGATGGCCGGATAGTTACAAAATTGTATATTATATTATATTATATTATATTATATTTTCATCACATATCAGGACATGACCCAAATGAAGATAAACAAACCAAGAGGAACAAGGGATTTCCTGCCCGAAGATACTGCACGCAGGAGATATATCGAGAACAGGATGCGCGAAGTGGTCAAAAACTGGGGATATAGCGAAGTGATCACACCAACTTTTGAGCACCTTGACCTGTTCACCCTCAAATCAGGAGAGGGTATTATAGGTGAACTATACAATTTTAAGGACAAAGGCGACAGGGAAATGACGCTCCGTCCTGAACTGACCGCACCTGTTATGCGGATGTATGTCAATGAAATGCAGGCAACACAAAAACCTCTCAAGTTGTTCTATTTTGAGAATTGTTTCAGGTATGAACGTCCACAAAAAGGAAGGTTTCGGGAATTCTGGCAGTTTGGCGTGGAAGTAATAGGCAGTAGCAAGCCGGATGCTGATGCAGAAATTATCGCGCTTGCGATAAACATGCTTGGTGCAGCCGGAATTAAAGGCGACCTGCATGTCGGGCAACTTGGTATCGTACGCCACATATTAAATGTTCTGGAAACCGAACAGCAGAGCCAGATTATGCGACTTGTTGACAAAAAGGATGATACGGGGCTGGACGATTATTTAGAAGAGATCAATGCGCCTGTCGATCTACGAAGGAACCTTCTTGAAATTATATGCCTGACAGGAAATGATGCCGTTGAAAAAGCCCGTGATATAATAGGCGATATACCCGAACTTAACACGTTTGAGGAACTGCTTATAATGCTTGATGCATATGAAATTGACTATAATGTGGATTTCGGCATTGCCAGGGGACTTGATTACTACACAGGCATGGTCTTTGAGATCTACGCTGAAGGACTTGGTGCACAGAATCAGGTATGTGGCGGAGGATCATACAATTTGATTAAGCTGTTTGGCGGAGGAGATGTCCCGTCAACAGGTTTTGGGCTTGGGTTTGACCGCATAATGGAGATATGTAATACCAAAGCCGATGAGCCAATAAAAATTGTTATAATTTCAACCGATTCCACACGTCTTTATGCTATTAAGGTTGCAAATGAATTAAGACACGTTGCGCCTGTCCATCTCGATCTTATGAAGCGTAACTTCAAGGTGCAGTTATCCTATGCCAATAACATGGGAGCTGATTATACAGTGATAGTAGGTAAGCGGGAACTTGAGGCAGGAAAGGTCACATTCAAAGATATGGCATCAGGTGAACAGTTACTTTTGAGTGTGGAAGAAGTTATTCAGGAATTATCCTGACCTTTGTGTTTATGATCATAAAACCAGCCCGCATGCCAATTATATCTGACGAGACCGCAGCCGATGCACTCCCAATGAGACTTACGGTTGCTGTGATACTTATTGCAATTATAGGAATGATTATTGCATTGTCTGTTCTTGATCTTATGTCTGCTGCACGTACACATGAGGCACAGGTCGAGATTTCAAAGATCGTACACAACGCAGAGCAGATGTCGTTGCGCGGGGTTGGCAGTGTGATTACGCTTGATATCGACATTCCGGATGGCGTGACCGTTGTATTTGGCGCGCTGCCAGGTAATGAACATGCATGGCCAAACGATGCCGTAAATTATTATATCAAGATCGACAGCGAACAGAGGGTATATGAGACTGGTGCAGCGTTTTCTAATTTCGAAATGGACGGTGCGGCTGAACTCTCATCCGGTCCACACAGGATAACGCTTGAAAGTGTTTATAATTCAGATTCCACCCGGGTGTTTATTCTGGTCTATGAAACAGGGGATAATGGATAAAGTGGTGTATGGCAATGCCCAAAAAAAATATACTCAATGACCAGTCCGGCTGGATCGACTTCATTCTTTCCAAAATAGCATTGGTAATTGTAAGTGTAATAGTTATTTCAGCTACTTTCCAATTGGCAGTAGACTTTAAGGATCTGGGTCTTGAAAATGAACTGGGAGTTATTGCACTTGATTTCAAATCAGCCGTGGACAATACGGGGAGTAATACCTTTGACTATGGCATCAGGAAAACATATTCATTTGATATGGAAAAATCTAGTATTGATACTGGTTTTTATAATGTTAATGCAGCTATTTCCGGTGAATATGTGGAGATGACTGCAACAACAAATGGCGGTCGACAAATCCATGCTGTAAAACCGCTTACGTTAAGGGTGCTACCATTCGATGAAAACACACTCCGAAGTGAACTTGCAGGTAAATTCGGGTGTGACGGTACTATTGAAGATCCGATTACCAGTGACTATATGATAGTTTCAGGTTTCCTGTCTCAAAAAAGTGCAGATAAAGTAATGTTAGATACAAGTATGGATATTTTCATTCAAAAAGCGATTACATATATAGAAACGGATTCCGGAGTATACAAATTTGACTACGTACTTGTTCATCAATGACGAGCATGGCATGCTTTGCACTAAATCATCGTAATGCGTGCATGTTGCCATCTCTCCCATAGTTCCACGATCTTGCACCATAATGTAGCACCAAGGCTGGTTATTTGAATCTGACGGCATGCAGGGAAAAATAAGGACCCTCTATACCTCTTTGCGTCCTTTGCGTCCTTTGCAGAAATTCTTTTTGCCATGTCTCACCCATCCGGAATAAATTAAAAAGTCTCCGTACTCATTTGATTAAACTTATGTACTGGTTGTTTCATTAATCCAATAACCATGCCAGACTTTGTTACATATTGTCGCAACGTATTCATACCTGTCACAAACATATGCAGGAACAGGTGCGGATACTGTGGATTCAGGCGCGAGCCGGGTGATAAAGATGCACATCTTATGCCTGTTGAGTCTATCATCCCGATTCTTGAAAATGGAAAAAAGGCAGGATGTACTGAAGCTCTTTTTACATTTGGCGAATGTGCCGAAGAGGTTGTAGAATATCGTGAATGGCTAAAAGAACTCGGATATTCAACAACAGTAGAATATGTGGCTGAATTATGTAAAACTGCGATCGATATTGGTTTGTTGCCACATACCAATGCAGGCATACTTGGCAGTTCCCAATTAAAGACCCTGAAACCATTGAATGCAAGTCTGGGGCTTATGCTTGAGACGACTGCAAAACTTGATGCACATAACAGCGCACATTATAATTGTGCAGGAAAGAATCCTGCGGTGCGTCTTAATGCTATAAAAGCGGCAGGAAAACTTAAGATCCCGTTCACAACAGGAATTTTGATAGGTATCGGAGAGACTTTGGATGAGAGGATATACTCATTGCAGGCAATTGCAAATATTCATAAAAGATATGGACATATTCAGGAAGTCATAATACAGAACTTCATTCCAAAATCCGGCACACCTATGAGCCAGAGTAAGCCACCAACAAAACCTGAAATGATACAAGCGGTTTCACTTGCACGCGATATACTTCCCGATGATGTTGCAGTTCAGGTCGCTCCCAACCTTATTGATCCTTATTTGTTGATACGGTCAGGTGCATCTGATCTGGGCGGCATATCCCCGACGACCATCGATTGGGTAAATCCTGAAGCAAAATGGCCAAGTATTTCAAAACTACAACAAATGGTGCGCGATGTACACTTGCGTGAAAGATTGCCCATATATCCGCAATATATTGAAAAAGGATGGTGTAGCAGTGATATTAAAAGGCTTATAGGAACTTTAGCTGATGAAGATGGATATCGCAAGACTTAAAGATAACATGTTGTATTACAGCCAATTAAAATGACATGTAAATAGATGGATATGATCTTATATGGTACTCATAAATTCAAATATACCGGATGATGTAATTCAGCGTTCGCTTGTTGGTAAATGTACAAAAGAAGATGCCATGCAGCTTCTTGATCTTGAACCACTTGAACTTTTTTCATTTGCAAATCAACTGCGGAACGATTCTGTCGGGAATACAGTGACATACATCGTTAACAGGAATATAAATTTTACAAATATGTGTGTTGGAACCTGCAGGTTCTGTGCATTCAGGAATAATGGGAATGGTGGATATCGCCTGACTGCTGGTGAGATTATGGAAAAAGTGAGAGAAGCCAATAAAAGCGGTTCAACAGAAGTATGTATCCAGGGCGGACTTCTTCCGGACGTAGACCTTGGTTTTTACCAGGATATACTTGAATCGATCAAGTCTGAATTCCCCAAAATGCACATACATGCATTCTCCCCAATGGAAGTATATCATGCAGCACGGTTGAGTGACATGACGATCAAGGATACATTGGTTGAACTTAAAAAAAGCGGACTTGATACAATGCCAGGCACTGCTGCTGAGATACTTTCTGACCGCGTGCGGAAAATTATCTGCCCGGGAAAACTCAAAACAGCAGAATGGGTAGATGTAGTTACACTTGCCCACAAGACAGGAATACCAACTACTGCAACGATTATGTATGGACATATTGAAACCATAGGGGAGCGGATCGATCATATCCTGACGATACGAAATATCCAGGAACATACAGGTGGATTTACGGAATTCGTACCATTGCCATTTATGCCTTATAACAACAGACTTGGTGAAGAAGTATTAAGATCCGGCAAGTTTAGCACAACCGGACTTGAAGACCTCCAACTGCATGCAATAGCACGTATTCTTCTTAATACGCATGTGAATAATATTCAGGCAAGCTGGGTAAAACTAGGGAAAAAACTTGCCCAATTTGCGCTTAATTGCGGTGCTAATGACCTTGGTGGTACGCTAATGGAAGAGAAAATATCAAGCTGTGCAGGTGCAATTAATGGTGAATACCTGTCTCCGGATGAATTTGAATGGCTAATCCGCGGTGCCAGAAGAGATCCGAAACAGCGAACTACTGTTTACCGAGGTATATAATATGAGAGCAGTGATACCATACAAAAAAGAAAAAGCAAAGTCCAGGCTTTCTCCTGTGCTAACACTTGGAGAACGTGAGGAGTTTGTTGAACTC
>JBQVMC010000027.1:0-19273 GCA_052361145.1 Methanosarcinaceae archaeon | reverse complement strand
GATTTTGATCTTTCATTATAGTATATTATGGAAAATGCCGCCTGGCGGCGGTTGCATTGGTTTTTGATTCATATATACTTGAATTCTGCAAACAGTATTTAAGCTACACAAATACTAATCAATTATCCCAAACGGGATACGCTGTGCAACTGAGTTAATTTTGACCATAACCTCTATTCGCATCATGATCCGTTTTTGCGATAAATGCTCCAATAAATACTACAACATATCGATTTCAAAATAATTATTGTCAAAGCAATGCTTTAAGAAAACATAATATACTAATGTATCCTTCGAAGATGGAAAGGATGGATACCTATGAATGTGAAGTGCAGTAAATGTAATAAGGATGCAATTATTTTTCAAAAATACTCAGGAATGCACCTGTGTAAAAAGCACTTCATTGAAGATGTTGAAAGAAAAATTAAATTGACCATAAGAAAACACTTCAATGTACAGAAAAATGATATCATTGCGATTGCATTAAGTGGTGGTAAAGACAGTGCTGTCTTGTTGTACATGCTTCACAGGATATTTGGCATGCGGCCTGATATTGAACTTGTAGCTATTACGATCGATGAAGGAATAAAAGGATACCGTGAACATACACTGAAGACTGCAAAAAAACTAACCGCAAGATTGGGTGTTCGACACATAATTCGCTCTTTTGAGGACGAGTTTAACACAAGCCTTGATGAGATCATTGCAAAAGAACGCGAAAAAGGTGCTTGCAGTTATTGTGGTGTACTGCGAAAAACGCTATTAAATAAATCTGCTATAGAAGCCAGTGCAACAAAACTTGCAACCGGTCACAATCTTGATGATGAAGCACAGACGATTCTCCTTAATCATTTAAGGGGTGATGTCTTACGCATTGTAAAACTCGCACAACCCCGAACTTTAGAGGGGCTTGTTCTTCGTGCCAAACCTCTTCGCTATATTCCAGAAAAGGAAGTGGCACTTTATGCAATTGTAAACGACCTGCCAGTTGATTTTAGTGAATGCCCCTATGCCCACGAAGCGATGCGTGGTGAAGTCAGGGATATGCTCAATGACTTTGAAGTTGCACACCCGGGAACTAAATATTCCTTGCTTAAGGGCTTTGATAAGATCGCGCCAATTATTTCAAAAGAATATACAGACATAAAAATTGCAAAATGCAAAATCTGCGGTGAGCCCTGTAGTCGGGGGATATGCCAGGCATGCAGGTTGCTTGGTCGCGGATGATCCATTTTTAAAATTACCATTAAAAAGTATTGATGACAGATTAAAAATAACCAGTGCGACACTTTATGGTTCTATCCCATTGATTGCTTGTGTGATGTATCACAATTTTCAAATCACAAGAAATAAAGTAAATATAAGTATAAGTATAAATGTAAATATAAATGTAAATATAAATATAAGCATGGGAAATGATTAAAGTAAAATGGCAAACTGTTAAAAATGATTTAATTACTAAACATACATAATAACCAATGATTGAGGTAGAAAAAAATGGAATATACAAAAGGGACGATTGGCAGGGTGTTTGTAGCAAGAGTTGATCATGGTGATGACTTGCTTATCGAGCTCGAAAAACTCGCAAAAATTGAAAATATAGAATCAGCAATGTTTGTACTGATAGGTGCGGTAAGAAAAGCAAAACTTGTGACAGGACCAAAGGAAAGTTCAATACCACCTGACATCATGTGGACTGAATACAATGATGTTCATGAAATAGTAGGTGTTGGAAATATATTTCCAGAAAATGGAAACCCGAAAATCCATCTTCACACTGCCGTAGGACGTGGTGAGAGCGCAAAGGTTGGGTGCATGCGCGGTGACAGTGAAACGTTTATGGTACTTGAAGTATTTATTTTAGAGATTAGCGGTATATTGGCAAGTCGTGTATTTGACAGTACCATGGGATTTGCGCCAGTACAATTCAAAGACAGGGAAAAACCTCGCTAACGTCTGTATTAATTTGGTATATACATATTTATAAATCGTATATAACAACAAACATCAAAAAATATATTATACATGTGGTCATATTACATATACAGTTAATAATATATACAGCAAACTACACATGTGGTTGCATAATTCATGTGAATAAAAATAATTGCTTTTTGAGCTGTTTTGTATGAAAAATATCATCCCTTCGGTCTCATTTACTTGAAGTGCAATAAGTTATACTTCATACTTTATACATCATTAGAAAATCACAAAATTACAAATTCAGCTCAAGTCCATATGACAAGCGGCTTTGGAACAATATTAATTTTTAAATCGATATGCTATGGCATTTTTTGAATATTTATCGTAAAAACTATCTACAATTCTACGACATTTTTGTCCCAAAGACATGAAACGTTAATGATATATACGTTTGCAGTATACTTTATATGTTACAGTTATTTAGAAGGTGATATAGTATGTATACTGGGAATGATAAAAGGTACAAAATCAAGAAGGTGCATGCACGGGAAATATTGGATTCCAGGGGAAATCCTACCGTTGAAGTCGATGTGTGCACAGACAAAGGGTTTGGAAGAGCAAGTGTACCATCCGGTGCATCTACAGGCACAAATGAGGCTCTTGAACTTCGTGACAGGGAAGAGCGATACAATGGCAAAGGCGTGTTGGATGCCGTTGATAATGTAAACAAGGCTATTGGACGTGAAATTCTCGGCATGGATGTGCGAAACCAGCGGGAGATTGACAATTTGATGATTAAACTAGATGGCACAGATAATAAAGCAAGTCTTGGTGCCAATGCTATTCTAGGTGTATCAATGTCGATCGCAAAGGCGGCAGCAGATTCACTTAATATGCCACTGTACCGTTATTTTGGCGGGTCTAACGCGTTCACATTGCCAGTTCCTACAATGAATGTTATAAACGGTGGACAACATGCCGGAAATAACCTTTCGATACAGGAATTCATGATCCAGCCAAAGGGTGCTGATACATTTACAAAAGCACTACAGATGGGCACAGAAACATATCATGCGCTTGGAAACGTTCTTGAAGCAAAATACGGGGCATCTGCAACTAATGTAGGATATGAAGGTGGTTACGCACCTCCGCTTACCATGACAAACGATGCACTTGATGCACTTGTATGTGCTATTGATGAGGCGGGATATTCAGAAACTGAAGTTAGTATAGGTATGGATGCGGCGGCTTCTGAGTTTTTTGATGGTACACATTATTCGATCGACGGGAAAATGTTGACTTCAGGTGAACTAATTGATTATTATATTGAACTTGTGGACACTTATCCTATTATACTGATCGAAGATCCATTCCATGAAGAGTCATTTGAGGATTTTGCAGCACTTACAAGTGAACTATGGGATACGATAATCATAGGAGATGACCTGTTTGTGACCAATGTTGAGAGACTCAGTAAGGGCATTGAAATGAATGCGGCAAATGCCCTGCTTTTGAAAGTAAACCAGATAGGTACTATTTCAGAAGCATTCGATGCAGCAAATATGGCATCACGAAACGGTTATAATGTTGTAGTGAGTCATCGCTCGGCAGAGACCGAAGATGATACTATTGCCGATATCTCTGTCGCGATCGGTGCAGATTTGATCAAGACTGGTGCACCTGCACGAAGTGAGCGCACTGCAAAGTACAACCAGTTGCTCAGGATTGAAGAAGATCTAGGGGATGCTGCAATATATATGCAGTTGTGATAAATCCCTCCTTTTTTCATATTCAATTTAATTATAATTTAGTTTAGTTTAGTTTTACAGGATATACTATGAATGTTAATGATAATGTCAATGTTAATACAAATGTAAATAACATAATCAAAAAACTGAAGTGTATATCCAATCCGGACGCTGTGGAAAGAATGGTAAAATTTGGCATAACCCCGGATAACACATTTGGCGTGTCAATACCAAACCTGCGAAGTATCAAAAAGGAAACAGGAAAAGACCACGCTCTTGCACAATATCTCTGGAAATCCGGTATTCGTGAAACAATGATCCTTGCGAGCATGATCGATGAGCCGGAGATGGTCACACAGGAACAGATGGAGCAATGGGTACTTGATTTAAATTATTGGGAGATATGTGACCAGTGTTGCATGAACCTTTTCGAGAAGACCGGTTTTGCATATCAAAAGGCGATTGAGTGGAGTTTTAGGGACGAAGAATTCGTAAAAAGAGCCGGGTTCGTACTCATGGCGCGTCTGGCTGTAAGCGACAAAAATGCTGATGACAGCCGGTTTGAGCAATTTTTCCCGATTATAGTGCGTGAATCATGTGATGAGAGGAATTATGTCAAAAAGGCTGTCAACTGGGCACTGAGACAAATCGGGAAGCGAAACTTTGGCCTGAATATAAAAGCTATTGAAACTGCAAAGGAAATACAGGAGATTGATTCAAAAAGTGCGAAGTGGATCGCTTCGGATGCCATTCGCGAGTTGACTGGGAAAGCGGTTCAAAAAAGGGTCTTTGATCGTATGTACCCTGCAAAAAAAAACAAAAAATGTATCTTGCCGCCTACTGTACAAGTAGACCGAGAGGGTAACAAGTAATTTGATTGGGATATGTTCCCGTAACTAAAACTGTTGTCATCTTATCCTATTTCAAAACATGAATTGTATGAACATTTTCCCGTAGTATATTGTATATATGTCATCCGACCATATACATATATATACATATACAAACATAACTACAAATATAAATATAAATATATACATGCGCAAATATCTATAATATGAACATGCATATATGTGCATATTTCGTTCTGTTTGGAATGTGCCATCTGCGAAGGTGTAAAAAATCGCTAAATAAATATGATTCTTTTTAACTACAGTTTCCAAATCACCAACACAAAAGACTGGTCTGGCCACTCTCAGTCAGGTGAATTACCTCCACTCCTTCGTTCTCAAGTTCCATTGAAAGATAATATCGATGACAGTCTTTCGGGCTTTTTTCCGCACACATAAGCACGATCTCACCCACAAGCCCGGCCACGTTGTTTATTGTATCCAGCAGCCGGGAAAAACTATCTTTAAATGCATCGGTATGCATGTATTCGCGATACGTGGATTCACAAAAACCCCCTACACCGGGGCAGTGATAATATATTATTTCATACATCGGAAGCGCATTTTGCAATGCGTCCTTGTTAAACTCCTCACGCCGTGATTGGGGATAACTACGGATATCCACCAGGTACTTGATATTGTTTTTTCGCAATATGCCTGTAAACTCATCCATTGACCTGTTGCTGTATCCGATTGTATAACATTTTTGGTTTTGGTTCATTCGTCTGTGTAAATTAATGGTTTCATTTATAATAAATTGATTGGATATATCAGTGATGACTACCTTCCAAACGACACCTATTTTATATCATAAAACGCATTCAAAAGTAATGCAAAAATCGTACAACAATTTGGGCAAACATCTTTATTTAACATAACCGATCAACACCAAAATATTCAACCGAAAGAGGCTTATCATGACAGGGGATGCAGTAATTGGAAGAATCATAAAAGCCCGCACCATAAGTGATGCATGGTATCGCGGACTTAACATTATCTGGAACCATGGCAGTGTAATAACTGATGAAAGGGGAAACCGGATACGTGAGTACCTAAACTTGATGATCGTTATCAAAGACCCATACTCCGACAATATTCCAAAAGACATTTCATGGAATGAAGAGCGTCTGGAAGAATATGCCAAACAGTTGATAACCGGCGAAAATACGCAGGACTTCGAATACACCTACGGACAGCGTCTTCGAAACTGGGATAACAGGGTTGACCAGATTGCATATGTGATCGAAAAATTAAAAGACAGTAAAACAACCCGCCGGGCAACTGCGGTAACATGGGTTCCTACAATAGACACCGTTGTTGATGAAGTTCCGTGCATGATAATCGATGACTTTAAGATTCGGGACGAAAAGGTACACCTGACCACGCTCTTCAGGAGCCACGATTTCGCAGGTGCATATCCTGCAAACCTTTACGGGCTGTCAAAACTGCTAGAATATGTTGCTGAAAAGGTCGGGATGAAGCCAGGAAAAATAACAACTATCAGTGTTTCGGCACATATCTATGATCATGACTGGGATAAGATCGAGGAAATCATAAAAGGAGTTCAGTGAAAATGAAAGTAAAGGTCAAAAGGTCTAAAATATTCGGGGATGTGTACGCTCCACCATCCAAAAGTTACACACACAGGGCAATAACAATAGCCGCCCTGTCAAATAGATCATTGATCCACAAGCCCCTGCTTTCAGCAGATACGATGGCAACGATCCATGCATGTGAGATGTTTGGTGCACACATTGAAAAACACGACAATGACCTTATCATACGCGGTGTAAATGGTGTTCCCTGTGTGCCGGATGACGTAATAAATGTTGATAATTCCGGAACCACACTGCGTTTTATGACGGCAGTTTCAGCACTTGTTGATGGCATAACCGTACTAACAGGAGACAGTTCCATAAGATCAAGACCAAACGGACCGTTAATTGATGTACTCAACGATCTTGGAGTTGAAACATATTCAACACGTAACAATACTTGCGCTCCGATTGTTGTACGTGGCGGTCTTGAGGGTGCAATAACCCAGATCGACGGTTCAATTAGTTCACAGTTCATATCCGCACTTTTGATCGCCTGCCCGCTTACAAGCAACAGTACCACACTTTCAATAAAAGGTGAACTAAAATCAAAACCATATGTTGATATAACCCTTGATATAATCAAAAAAGCTGGCGGGGAGATCCATGTTGAGAACACGAACAAGACCAAATTCATAATTCCGGCAAACCAGAAATATGACCTTAAGGAGTACACAGTACCTGGTGATTTCTCATCTGCATCATACCTGCTTGCTGCTGCTGCTGTGACCGGTTCGGATGTCATTGTCAAAAATCTGTTCAGGTCTAAACAGGGAGACATTGCAATAATTGATATCCTAAAGCGTATGGGTGCTAATATTCAATGGGATATGGAAAAAGGTATCGTCACGGTAAGAGGCAGTAAACTTCACGGAATAACAGTTGATGCAGGTGCAACACCTGACCTTGTTCCGACAGTTGCGGTCATAGCAGCAGTTGCGGACGGTGTAACAGTTATAGGGAATGCAGAACATGTCCGATACAAGGAAACCGACCGACTGCACGCAATGGCATTGGAACTATCAAAGATGGGGATTGTAGTTAAGGAAAAAACTGATAAACTGACCATCACAGGTGGGAACCTTGTTGGTGCTGATGTAAATGGCTGGCACGATCATCGTATTGTGATGGCGCTCACAATTGCCGGAATGGTTGCAGGCAACACAACGATTGACACAGCCGAATCAGTTTCAATATCATATCCGGATTTCTTTGGCAGTATGCGGTCATTGGGCGCGGATATTTCTACCATTGAAGAATAAGATCATTCCAAACAGAACGAAAATATATCAATTTGCCTGGTGGATCCGGATTGGATGACATATACAAAACAAATACTTTTTTATAAGTTACCTTATACGGATTTTGCGGACTAACTTGACAATCTACACGATCATGTAACAACTTATAAGTGTTTATAAAACAGATAGGTACATTCAATAATAACACGAGTTGCCTCAATAATATTACAAAAACATATACATGGGGACTTTTCTTGACCTACACTATCACAAAAAGTTCAGTGGTTAACGCCATCATCAATATTTTAGAAAAAGCGGAAACCGAGCTTCCACCTGACGTAATAAACGCGCTCAAGCAAGCGCAGATACGTGAAACGAACCAGATCGCAAAAGCACAATTATCCGCAATCCTCTATAACATCGAGATTGCAAAAAAGCATGGTATCCCTATGTGCCAGGATACCGGCATACTTGTTTTCTTTGTAGAACTTGGGCGGGACGTACATCTTGATTTTGACCTGGGGTGTGCAATCGTTGAAGGAGTCAAAAAAGCAACCGAAATAATTCCACTGCGCCCCAATTCTGTTGACCCCCTCACTCGAAAAAACAGCGGAAATAACACTGGCATTGGCCTGCCTGACATCAAATATGAACTGGTTGATGGAGACAAAATAACGATTACAGTTGCTCCGAAAGGAGCAGGTTCTGAGAACATGAGTGCAATAACAATGCTCAATCCCACCGAAGTTGGCAGTATCCGCAAATTTATCCTCTCAACCGTTTTAAACGCAGGTGGGATGCCATGCCCGCCTATTATAGTTGGGGTCGGGATTGGCGGTTCTTTCGACAAGGCAGCACGCCTTGCCAAATCTGCATTGCTTATGGATCTACAAACCGACCCTGAAAAAATGGACGAACTTACACGCGGAATACTTAATGATATTAACTCACTCGGAATAGGTCCAATGGGACTTGGTGGCGACACGACCGCGCTTGCCGTTCATATAAAAACCGCACATTGCCACACCGCATCCCTGCCAGTCGCAGTGAATATACAATGCTGGGCAAACCGCCATGCATCCATAATTATTGGAGGTGATGAATAAATGGAATATCACCTGACAATACCGCTTGATGAAAACGACATTACACAACTAAATGTAGGTGACATCGTCTACCTGACAGGCACACTGTTCACAGCAAGAGATGAAGCACATGCCCGAATACTTGAAATGGAAGATAAAGGTAAGCCATTGCCATTTGATCTCAATGGTTCGGTAATCTATCACTGCGGACCGCTAATGCAACAAATAAAAAACAAATGGCACATTGTTGCAGCAGGTCCTACAACAAGCAGTCGGATGTCAAAAATGACACCATCCCTGCTTGAAAAATTTGGTGTACGTGCCCTTATCGGAAAAGGTGGCATGCAGGATGTATCAAAAGCCCTCAAAAACAGATGTGTATACCTGACATACACAGGCGGATGCGCAGCACTTGCAGCAGAATCCATCAAGAATGTATCGAATGTTCACTGGCTTGATCTCGGAATGCCGGAAGCAGTGTGGGAACTCAATGTCATAAAATTCGGACCCCTTATCGTTGGAATTGATTCAAAAGAATGTGATCTGTTGTCGAATGTAAGAAAACATGCCACGAATGTATACTCTACTTTATTTTTACTTTTTTAAGCGTATAAGCCAATATTTTATAATTAGGCAATATGACTCCCTCTTCACAACATATATAAATGTGCTATGTGAAAAACAGATGAACGGAAAACCACTTGATCAGCATTTCAAGGATACTTTTTATTATCTTCTGGAATGGTTCGAAAAAATGCAGGAACGCAGAGAAAAATAAGGACTCCATGTGTCCTTTTTGGTAGCTTTGTTACTACGATCCATTTATCCGGAATAATATAAAAAAGTCCCATATTAAGCGAAGTCGTAATAATCCCCATCAATGAATAAACACATGTCCATACAAGTTATCTGATTATAGCATATTTTTACTGATTCAACTTTTAATCGACATGTTTTAATATACTAACCTTCAAGTACTGAATACAGGATGAATGTTTACAATGAAAATTATAGAATTCAATCATGTCTCAAAATCATATGATAGGACAAGAGTCATCAGCAATATCTCATTCTCAGTAGATCAGGGTGAGATATTCGGACTCCTTGGACCAAATGGTGCCGGAAAGACCACGATCCTCCGAATGCTTCTCGATATCATAAAACCGGACTCCGGAAGCATCGATATTTTTGGTGGTGTACTTAATCGCGCTTCAAAGGACAGGATAGGTTATCTTCCCGAGGAGCGGGGGCTTTATAAAAAGTCAAAACTCATTGGCCTTCTGGCATATCTGGCGCAGCTTAAAGCTGTTCCGAAAAAGCAAGCCTGGATAAACGCTGAAAAACTCCTGCGTTCAATTGGAATGTATGAACATAAGGACAAAAAGATAGAGGAACTCTCCAAAGGTATGCAGCAAAAAATCCAGTTCCTCGCTTCTGTTATTCACAATCCTGATCTTCTTATAGTGGATGAACCCTTCTCCGGTCTTGACCCGGTGAATACCATGATTATAAAGAACATTCTTCTTGAACACAAAAAAGATGGTAAGACGATAATTCTCTCCACGCACATGATGGAACAGGCACAATCCATGTGCGACCGGATCCTGATGATCAATAAAGGCAATGTGGTGTTATATGACACAGTCGGGAAGATCAGGGAAAAACACCGGAAAAATTCAGTGCTACTTGAATTCAATGGCGATCCGAATGCACTTTCCGGACTTAACAGCATCATGAGGATCATAGAACATGAGACTTTTGTAGAGCTGTTCCTAAAAGACGGCGAAAACATGCAGTCTTTGCTCGAAGAACTTGTAAATATAAAGAGAGTGGAAATACTGCGGTTTGAACAGTCGATCCCTTCCTTAAATGATGTTTTTATAGGGATTGTAGAAGGTGGAAGCAATGAATAGATCAATGATAGTAGCCAGACATGAGTTCCTAAACACTCTAAAGCGTAAAGAATTTCTACTCATGACTTTTATTTTCCCCCTGTTTATTATTTTCATAATGTTTGGTTCGACATTTCTTTTTGTCACGACATTAAATCAGGATCAGACTATAGGATATATAGACCAGACCGATTCATTCGCCCTGTCAACAAAAATTACTACACAACTTCCGACATTGGGACCTATTGATGCAAAAAACTATTCGATCAACTTTATAAAATACACCGACATTGGAGAAGCCGGGAAAGATCTTATATCTGATAAAATATCCGCATATCTCGTTATTCCACCTGATTTCATCAAGACCGGAACTATTGAACTCTATACACTTAAAAAGGGACAAAACATCCCGAGGGAACTTTTAGGCCGACTATCCGAAACCGTTATTACGACCCTTTTAGTCGATAAAGTGGATGACGATATATTGCAGCGGGTCAAGGATCCGGTTCATCTAAAGGAGTTCAACATCGACACCACCGGAGAAAGCCAGGAGAGGGGATTATCAGAGTTCTTAACCGAATCCGGGATGCCGGTAATCATAGGAATGTTACTGTTCCTGAGTATTTTTTCATCTTCAGGATACCTGCTAAGAGGAGTGGCTGAAGAAAAGGAAAACAGGGTTATTGAAGTTCTCCTATCTTCAGTGACACCCATAGAACTGCTTACCGGAAAGATCATTGGATTGGGTACGGTCGGATTAGTGCAGATCACGATCTGGTTGTCGGTTGGTACAATTGGGTCTATTTATGCTCTGCCCATTTTGATCAAGCCTTCACTCTTGCTTCTGGCAATGGTATATTTTGTACTGGGATTTTTATTGTATGCAAGTATTATGGCTGGAGTAGGTGCTATCAGCGGATCATTGCAGGAAAGCCAGCAGTTTACCGGTATTTTTACATTCATGGCTATTTTACCTCTTATGTTCATGCAGATATTGATCACAAAACCCAATGGTATCGTATCGATGACCCTTTCAATGTTCCCGCTGACATCCCCTATTGCAATGATGGGGCGAATTGCAGCCACGGATGTGCCACTGTATCAAATACTTGCCAGCATCCTGATCTTAGTAGCATCGGTATTCTTTGTAATTGTGCTTTCAGCCCGCCTGTTCCGGACCGCGCTTCTTATGTATGGTAAACGACCGAAGATCAGTGAGATCATACGGTATATGAGAACTGGATAGATACAACAAAAATATGCATGTATTTTCCAGCAATTCAAATAGTCAGTTAGAAAATCACACAAAATATCCACGCAACTAATGTATAGCAAATATTCACATGTTGACACTTGATTATTCCAGTAGGTGAGAAACAGTTCGAGTTCGACAACTGCGGTGTATGCAACAGATATACGCAGTCATTGAACTGCTGTGGGATCGGCATAAGATGAAGATCAAACTTGAGAGATGAAGCCAAAATCCTCTATGCACGATGTTTCTTCGAAAGTATATCGTTAAATTATTCATCGAGAAGGCGGTGAATTTTCAAGAATAACCAAGCGTTCTTCTTTTGAACCAATAAACAGTGCCCCAAAAACATCTTCCATCGAATAAGATCCATGTCCGAAAAATAAAGTTCTCATTTGTTCCCAGGGGCTTATTTTGTCCCCTGACTTCACCAAAACTGCCTGTAATATCCGACAGTTAAGTTGTTGCACCTTACTTTATGGCATATACATTTATCGTATTTGTATAGTTGTGTAAATGAGTTCGTGTTATTTCAAAAAACATTGAAATAAAAACCGATGCGAACGCCGTTAGGCGGCACATCCCACTGCCACCAAACAAAAAGGTGTACTGACTCGGTACATATATGATTATTTTAGTGTCAGGTCAATCCATTATTGGATGTGCATTCAATCTTGTCAAAGATATCGAATAACGATTTTGATTCTTCATTATAGTATATTATGGAAAATGCCGCCTGGCGGCGGTCGCATTGGTTTTTGATTCATATACATTTGAATTCTGCAAACAGTATTTAAGCTATACAAATACGATTTATCCTTCCAGAAGTTTCAAAACAGGTTCCATTTGATTGTTTTGTTTTTCAAATAATTTTCTCAATTTCTGGATCTATAAACATTTTTTCATTATTTAATTCCTGTCAAATCCAGACCAGAGATACTATGTGTTACTTTATAATCATCAAATTTTGACTTATCGAGAATATATCTGACCTCTTCAATAGTATAGGCAGCATTTATAGATGAGATGAGACCTGACTTTAATTCTTTCTCTTTTACCATTATTTTTATAACCCACTTTACAACCGGATTCATATCACGACGAAGATCAGTAATGTAAAACCTTCCTCCTGGTTTTAATATCCGGTGAATTTCATTCAACACCTTATTCGGATGTGACCATTCATGTAATGAGGCACTGGTAAACACGCTATTGAACATGTTATCATTGAATGGCATAATGAGTGCGTTACCCAGTACATATTCACCCCTGCTTTCAAATTCATATTCCCTAATATTTTTTTTAGCGATAGTCATCATATCAGGGCTTATCTCCAATAATATAAGATCGGTTTTATCTGTCTTTTTTAACCATTCAAGACCTAAATATCCGGGGCCCGGACCAATCTCAAGTGCCAGACCATGTGTTAAGCCTGCTTTAATGATCTTATTGGTTTGAAGTAATTTTCTATCCCTGAACTTCCGGGACATTTTGTCATACATTTCAACAATGAATTCACCCTGTACCCCTTGATCGGTTTCAGGAATTCTTGGTTTGACCATATTAATATAACTTATTGTTCTTGTATATATTTTATTTGTATATATTTCAGGGACTTTTTAATATCTTCTGGTTAACTTGAATATGCACCAAAACTTGCAGATATTACACGAATATTTCTACCATTCATTGATGAACAAAAAACAGAACTGTAAATTCCCACCTAAAATTGACCCACCTATATACTAAAATCCTCCTGTTTTATTGCAGGAGGTATATGGGTGATCCATTGGTGTTCGGTTAAGAGATCATCATACAATGGATTATCATATAATGATAACCCAAGCAGAGTGAAAGTATTCATTTTGAAAAGGTACTTATTAAATCGTGCTGTTGCGTATGCTGTGAATCCCAAATGAAAATCAACTCGCTTGACCTGCCGGAAAATATCATCAGATTTTATTCAGGTTCCGGCATCAAAAAACTCTACCCACCGCAAGTAAAAGCAATCGAGAGAGGACTACTGTCCGGCAAAAATATCCTTGCAGCAATTCCCACGGCATCCGGCAAAACACTTCTTGCAGAACTTGCGATGCTAAAGTCAATCTCAAACGGCGGCAAAGCATTATACATTGTACCGCTTCGCGCGCTTGCATCTGAAAAATATGATAGGTTCAAGGAATTTGCATCGATTGGGGTCAGGGCCGGTATCTCAACCGGGGATTTTGAGTCAAAGGACGAATGGCTTGGTGTAAACGACATCATTGTTTCAACTTCTGAGAAAACCGATTCACTACTCCGCAATGAAACGTCATGGATGAAAGATATCACAACTATTGTAGTTGATGAAGTGCATCTGCTGGATTCTGTAAACCGGGGACCTACACTTGAGATCACAATTGC
Organism: Methanosarcinaceae archaeon; assembly: GCA_052361145.1. Taxonomy (GTDB): domain Archaea; phylum Halobacteriota; class Methanosarcinia; order Methanosarcinales; family Methanosarcinaceae; genus Methanovorans. Next base: position 5,244 of record JBQVMC010000027.1, on the reverse strand, counting down.
AAAACTCATGAAACTCAACCCAAACGCTCAGGTCATTGCACTTTCAGCCACAGTGGGAAATGCACAGGAAATCGCTGACTGGCTCGGTGCAAATCTGGTGCTCAGCGAATGGAGGCCAATTGAACTTCGCGAAGGTGTATCCTATGGGGATGCGATCAATTTCAATGACTCACAAAAACCGATCAAACAGGTAACAAGTGACGTGGCAACAAACCTAGTCCTAGACACACTCGGAGATGGTGGACAGTGTCTTGTATTTGAGAACAGTCGCCGCAATTGTACCGGTTTTGCAAAGGCATCAAGCCGGAGTATTGAAAAAGTGCTCAGTGTAAATGAAAAAGCGGCACTAAATGAAATTGCAAGCGACATACTCGACTCCGGGGAAACCGAAACCGCCAGAGTGCTGGCAAAGTGTGTAAAAGGCGGTGCAGCATTCCATCACGCAGGTTTGAACCCTGAACACCGGAAATTAGTTGAAAATGGGTTCCGGCAGAACAAAATTAAGATGATATCCAGCACCCCGACACTTGCAGCAGGCTTAAACCTGCCTGCAAGGCGTGTCATTATCAGGAGTTATAAACGCTACGACCCAAATTTTGGAATGCAACCAATACCTGTTCTTGAATACAAACAGATGGCAGGAAGGGCGGGACGCCCACACCTTGACCCTTATGGTGAATCGGTACTCCTTGCACGTTCCTACGATGAATTCACAGATATTCTGGAATGTTATGTGGATGCAAAAGCAGAGGACATCTGGTCAAAACTCGGAACCGAAAATGCACTCAGGACGCATGTGCTCTCTACCATTGTGAACGGATTCGCATCAACACGCGAGGGACTTATGGAGTTTATTGGCCTGACCTTTTTTGCACACCAGCAGGAAACATGGAGTTTAAAAAGCGTGATTGATGAATGTCTTGATTTTTTGATAGGGCATGATATGATCATTGATGAAAGCGAACTGATACCGACAAAATTGGGAAAAGTCATTTCAATGATGTACATTGATCCCCTTTCAGGATCTACTATTATTGACGGATTGAAAAAAGGAGTATTTATCACAGACCTTACACTTTTGCATCTTGTATGCAGTACACCCGACATGCGGCAATTATACATGCGCTCATCAGATTATGAATGGATAAATGATCTTGTAATGACACACAGCGAAGAATTCACCCATATACCAGGCCAGTACAAAGCCGTTGATTATGAATGGTTTTTGGGGGAAGTTAAAACTGCCCTATTGATGCTTGACTGGATAAATGAAGTTCCATCTGATAACATCACCAAAAAGTTCGGAGTTGGTGAAGGCGATATACATGCATTCTCCAATACTGCCGAGTGGCTCATGCACGCAACTGCACAACTTGCAAATCTTACGGGTACGCAGGGGACGGATAAAGCATATGAACTGGAGAAACGGATCAAATACGGTGCAGGCCCTGAACTTCGTGAACTCGTAGGGATACGGAATGTCGGACGTGTTCGTGCACGCAAATTGTATAATGCCGGCTTTAAGTCCGGAATTGATCTTAAACAAGCAGACATTGCGGTAATATCTGATATAGTCGGACCGAAAATCGCAGAAAAGATACTTACCCGACTCGGGGTTATTATGGAAAACAGAACGAGTGAATTCGTGGTGGATTCCAGAGGAATGGATACTTTAATGGATTCAGATCAAAAGACATTCAATGATTATTAGACCTATTCAATGTATAAGTTTAAAAAATGATGTGTACATACCAAAAGCAGAAACGTAACAATACAAAAATGCAAAAACGCAAAAACATTGTATTTTTGATAGAATATAACATATAACATATAAAATATGATATGCAGATATAAAGCATAATGTGCAATGTGCAATGTACAACGTGTAAGGCATAAAATACAGTATATAAAGTCTAATATATAACAAATAACATACAATTCATTGGTATATAGTGCAAGTTGATCCGATTGTTAGCGAGGATTTTCCAATTGCATAATTTATGGATATATATAATTCAAGTTATAGTCAAAAACCAGAATGTCTTTGCGAACTTCGCATTCTTTGCGCTGACAAAAAAACCATACATCACAAAGGATACCAACCTCCTACGGGGTTTGGTGCCTGCTACGCCTGCAAAACGTGCAGGCCAATAAGGGAATACGAGAATATGTTGTTTTTCCCTGTGTTCTTCAATGTTCCCTGTGGTTTTCCGGGTTTTTCCGAAACCACATAAAAATATTCACATAAAACAAAATCCATTCAGGAAACTAGAATCATGTTGTATAAACACTTATCTGATGTTACCGACGCAGAGATGGAAAAACTGCTCTGTCGCGGAGGCGAACTTGCAGATGTCACGGAGATCGTGTCATCCATACTCTCCGATGTGCATGAAGAAGGCGACAGTGCCCTGATACGCTATACAGAACAATTCGATGGTGCAAAACTTGAGAATATAGAAGTAACGAAAGAGGAAATAGATGAGGCAATAAATAAACTCGATAATAAGCTCATTCATCACCTTGAAATTGCAGCAAATAACATACGCACGTTCCATACTGCACAGATGCCGCAGGATACTTGGTTTATTGAACTTACACCAGGTATTCAACTCGGGCAGAAGATGACACCACTTGACAGTGTTGGTGCGTACATCCCTGGCGGGCGGGCATCCTACCCATCAACTGTGCTTATGACAGTAATACCTGCAAAGGTTGCAGGCGTCGGGAATGTGGTTATGTGTACACCCCCACAAGCTGATGGCAGCGTGAACCCTCTCACCCTTGCAGCTGCCAAGATTACAGGTGTTGACCATGTTTATAAGATCGGTGGAGTACAGGCAATCGGTGCTATGGCATACGGTACTGAAAGTGTAATGGGAGTTGACAAGATCGTGGGTCCGGGTAACGTATATGTGACAGCAGCTAAAATGCAGATTCGGGGAAAGGCTGAGATAGATTTCCCTGCCGGACCCAGTGAAGTGCTTATCATTGCCGATGATTCGGCAGATGCAAAAATGGCAGCATCCGATATCATCGCACAGGCAGAACATGATCCAAGTGCTATTTCTGTGTTGGTGACACCCTCTAGATCCCTTGCAGAAAATGTAAGGAATGAGGTCATTCGGCAGGCTGTTAATACTAAACGACGCAAGATCGTGGATGCATCACTAAAGAATGCTGCCGTGATCGTTGCAGGTTCCATGGATATATGCATAGATTTTGCCAACGATTTCGCGACAGAACATCTTGAGATCATGGTTAGTGATGCAGACCAGGTTTTAGGCAGAATTAAAAATGCAGGTTCCATATTTATCGGGAACTACGCACCTGTATCGGCAGGAGATTATGCATCCGGTACGAACCACGTGCTTCCAACAGCCGGATATGCAAAAATATATTCCGGTCTTAATATCAACCACTTTGTCAAGTACTCAAGTATCCAGAAAATCGGGAAAGACGGACTGGGTATTATTAAAGATACCATCATAGCCCTTGCTGAGGAAGAAGGGCTTACGGCGCATGCTGATGCTGTAAGGGCCAGGTTCAAAGAATGAATTAATGGCTTTTTAATTCCAATAAGCTTTTGGACAATAATATTTTTGGAATCGGTATGCTGTAACATTCTATGTGTGATCTATCGCAAAAACTACTGCTATGGAATTTTTGTTTGAAAACCCATCAATAGGTAATTATTTAATAGGTGAGTACATACAACACTTTATTAAGTTATGATTATACTGAATATAAATGAAAGGACTGGGGCAACCAAATGAAAATAAGAGTAGTTAGTTCAAGAGGAGAGATTCCGAACCTGGATCAAAATGAAAATGTTATACACCTTGCATTCAGGCCATCGAACACAGATATTTTTGCACTTGTTAAAGCCTGTCCGAAGGTTGAGGTTATTCAGCTTCCTGGATCATACAGGCGCACGATATCAAAATCTATAGGGATGTTCATGGATATGCAAAATATCAAGTTGATCGAAGGTGATGTGTGGGGACACAGAAAGGACATCAACGAATATTACATCACTTCTACTACGATCAATGACAGGATCAAAGATTTGAAATCAGAAGGTATCCCTGATGAAAAAATTGCAGATAAAGTCTCACGCGAGGGAAAACTCAACAAGGATATGATTCTCTACATGCTGGGCAAGTAAATAACTTGTTTTTGTTCGTACATACCCCTTATTGCAAGAGCAACAAAAATGTGTTTTGTCGCTTGCTAGACCAAGCAGGTCGAGGGACAACAAATAATTTGTTTGGGATTACGTTTCCGTAACTAAACCTGTTACCGCCCCATCCTTCTAAAACCACAAATTAGTGCGTTTGGTTTATACAAATATGTATTTGACCCTGCTTTTTGAAGTGGATACGCAATTATTGCAAATATGCTCTGCTATCAAGAACCGCCTGTATAAAATGCAATTGACAATTTCCCACTTCCAAAAAACAAACATGAAAATCGCACATCTGAAACTTCCCGGTAACCTGATTCTTGCCCCAATGGCAAATATCACCAATCTGGCATTTCGTATGCTATGCAAAAAATACGGTGCAGCCCTTACTTACTCGGAAATGATTAGTGCAAATGCAATTGTACGCCAGGGTGAAAAGACCATGCAGCGCGGGATGACATGTGATAATGAGAAGCCGTTCTGTATTCAGGTATTCGGCAATTCCCCTGGTACAATTACAGAAGCTGCCTTTATACTTGAAGATACATACCAACCCGCAATAATCGACATTAACATGGGCTGCCCGGCATCCCCTATCATAAGACAGGAATGTGGTGCGGCTTTGCTCAACTCACCAAAAACGATCCATGATATTATCAGTCATCTCACAGACAATACCAGTACACCTGTAAGTGCAAAGATCCGTGTGCTTGATTCAATGGAAAAGACGCTGGAAATCGCAAAGACCATCGAGGATGCAGGCGCATGTGCCATTACCGTACACGGCAGGACAAAAATGCAGCAATATAGCGGAAATTCAAGCTTTGAATATGCAAAAATAATCAAAAAGGAACTGTCCATTCCCGTAATTGCCAACGGTGACATAAAGGACGGAGAATCCGCAAAACACGCACTTGAATACACGGGATGTGATGGCTTGATGATCGGGCGTGCTGCAATTGGGAACCCTTACATCTTCAGGTGTATCTCGCATTACCTTAAAAACGGTGAGCCACTTAAAACCGATCACTGTATACAGCAGGTGAATGATTTCATTG
>JBQVMC010000026.1:0-19480 GCA_052361145.1 Methanosarcinaceae archaeon | reverse complement strand
TGAAAGAGTTTGGAATGACTTTTATCGTTACGGATGATGCCGACTTTAAAGGGGTTGATCTGGTGGAAGTTGTAGAATTGGGAGTTTTATGAAATCTATAAAATCCATATTCCGTGGACGCCAATGGTTGATGGAGATGCCGGATACGAGCCGGATCGATCCGAAGCGGAAGATGTTCGCAGAGGTGTGGAGGCGGATGCCAGTATCACCACTTATGAGTAGGAGATTTCGGAGCCGGGCAGGGGTGGGAAATGGAGATCACTGAACTTCGCACCGGGGAAGAGGACGTGTGGGATTCTTATGTTTATGAGTCGGACGCATCCACGTTCTATCACCAGATCGGGTGGAGGAATGTCGTTCTGAAGACTTACGGGCACAAGCCGCGTTATCTGGTTGCGAGAGGGGCTGATGGTGGGATCGTCGGGGTTCTGCCGATGTTTCTGATGGAGAGCCGGGTGTTTGGCAGGAAACTGGTCTCGGTTCCGTTCGCTCCGTATGGTGGGGTGTGCGCTGATGATGCGGGGGTTGGGCGCGCGCTTGTGGCGGAAGGGGAGCGGGTGGCGAGGGAGGAGGGGGTGGATTATTTTGAGATTAGGGGTTCGTCCGGTGATGGGCGTTATGGGGGAGGACTCGTCACGAACGATACTTACTTTACCCTGATCATGAGGTTGGAGCGGGATCCGGAATTGGTCTGGCAGAGGTTCAGCAGAAAAGTGAGGAATGCGACGAGAAAAGCGATGAAGTCGGGTCTTGAAGTGGGGATGGATGGTGATTATCTCAGGGATTTCTATCGCATATATGCTAGGAATATGCGAGATCTCGGCGCTCCTGTACATGCATACTCGTTCTACGCAAATCTACAGGGGGAGTTTCCTGAGCAGACCGGGATCGCGGTGGTGCGGTACGATGGAAGGGTTATAGCAGGCATCTTCCTGCTCTATTTCAGGGATACTGTAATCTCTGGCTGGGCATCATCTGATAAGTCTTATCAGAGATTTAACCCGAATAACTTATTATACTGGGCGGTGATAAAAGATAGTTGTGAGACTGGATATGAGTACTTTGACTTTGGGCGCAGCATCGCTGATTCAGGGACGTATCGTTTCAAGAAGCCGTGGGGTGCGGAGGTTGCGCAATTGTGCTACCAGTATTATCTGAACAATGCGAAGAAGATGCCGGATACGAGCCAGATCAGTCCGAAACGGAAGATGTTTGCAGAGGTGTGGCGGCGGATGCCGGTGTCGCTTGCGGAGATGGTCGGACCGAGGCTGCGGAGGAGTTTTCCGTGATGTTTGTCCGAGATGTACGATGATTCCATCGGTAATCGTTCCAGTTACTCGTCATGAGATATTAAGCGCGGTAGCATCGATAACAATTGGCAATGGAAGCAAGATTTCAGCTTTTGAACGCGAATTTTCAGAATACATCGGTTGCAAAGATGTTTTGTTGACATATTCAGGACGTACCGCTCTTTATCTGTTGTTAAAGTCGTATGGATTGAAGAAAGGTGATGAAGTCATAATGCCTTCATATACTTGTGAAACTGTGGCTCGACTAATCCTGGATATGGGCTACAATCTCGGATTTGCAGATGTTGATAAGAGTACCTACAACATGAGTGTGGATGATTTGAGTGAGCGAATCAGTGATAACACAAAAGCAGTTATAGCGATCCACATGTTTGGCAATCCATGCGATCTGGGTGGTATAATAGAAGTTGCAGGCGATCATAATGCCGTAGTTATAGAGGATTCAGCACAGACGATCGGTGCAGAGTATAATCACAAAAAAACTGGTACCATTTGCGATTCTGGTTTTTTCAGTTTTGGAACAGCAAAGCCGATGACGACAATAAATGGGGGAATTATAGTCTCAAAGGATAAAGAAATTATGAAAAGGGTTAAGACGATTGCAGAGGGCTTTGGACCGAGTAATCAGCAACGGTTGAAAATTCTTGCAAAATTAGCTGCATATTCATTCATAAAAAATCCTATACTTTATGCCCCGATATATAAATTCATTCTGAATCGAAGAATAACGCGGAGGTGTGCGCTTGGAATAGAAAGTATTGATCTGGGCGGTTTTGAATATGCATATACTGATATGCAGGCAGCAGTCGGAATGGCGCAGTTATCAAAGTTAGATTGGATGAACGACGACAGAATTGCAAATGCAGACCATTTGATGAAACGTTTGAATGATATGGGAATCATACACCTACCAGAGATTTTGGATAATGCTAAACCAATATTCCTGCGATTGCCGATCCGGATCGAAGGAACGGGTGTGGAAATGCGGGATGAATTGATACAACGGATGCAAAAATCCGGAATCGATACTCCGGTAGCATATCCGAATGTGCTGCCGAGATTTTTTAACTTGAGCACTGGAGAATATCCAAACACCGAGGAACTTGTTGACAAGACAATCACACTGCCGGTTCATCCACTCGTAAAAGACGTGGATATCGAAAGAATGTTTAGCATCATCAAAGGGTTTATGGAAGATCATTCGTAAAGATTTTTTAGGAGCTATGATAAATTTGGACTTTACTTTAACCAAATATCGGGAATTGTGTGACATAATTTCGAATTCAGCATACACACCAATGACTGTGGAGGGTTATCTTACACGAAATGGTGAACATGATCGGATAATTATTTTACGTCATGACGTGGATCTACGCCCGAAACACGCGCTCTGGATTGCGGAGATTGAAAAGGAATATAATCTCAGATCAACATATTATTTCAGGATGACTGAGCAGGTATTTCAGCGGGATATCATTGAGCAGATACGATCACTTGGACATGAGATAGGATACCATTATGAGGTGCTGGATGCAGCTAAAGGTGATTTTGAGAAGGCTATAAAGATATTTAAGGAAGAACTCGAAGTATTCAGGAAGATTTGTGATATCCAAACGATATGCATGCATGGTAATTCCAGAACGCCGTGGAATAGCAGGGATATATGGAAGAAATATGATTTCACCGAGTTTGGTGTTCTGGGTGAGGCATATCTTTCCATAGATTTTAGCAGATTGGCATACCTTTCGGACTCTGCAAGGACGTGGGATCAGAAGTATAAGGTTAAAGATGTTGTAGATGACTCGAATGGGGTCAATCTACCACAGATAAGAGATACTGATGAGATCATTGATCTAATAAGGAATGAACGGTTCAATGAATTCTACATCCTCACACATCCGGACGAGTGGACTGATAATCCCATGGTATGGATGTGGGATATAGTCATGCAGAGTTTCAGAAACCGAGCGAAACTGGCGTTGAAATGGTGGTTTAAGCATCATCGTGGTGGTAATAAGGCACGCCACACAAATTGAAATCGGTGGCAAGAAGATGAAGAGATGCACGGCATGCGTTTTGCCAGAAACATACCCGGGAATACAGTTCGATGAAGAAGGAGTCTGCAATTTTTGCTTAAACTATGAAAATTATAATACTATAGGCAGAAATAAACTTGAGGATATCGTAGCATCTTATTCTAAAAAGACAAAGTATGATTGTATTGTTCCGGTAAGCGGTGGTAGAGATAGTCTTTACGCCCTATATTTAGCAAAAAGAGAATTTGGAGTGAATCCTTTGGCTGTGAATTATGATAGCGGTTTTAGATCCACTCAAGCCATAATAAACATGGAAAAGGCTTGTAAAAAACTTGATGTTGACTTAATGGTTGTTAAATCCAATAAATATAATATAGAAAAAAAAATGGTAAAAAGGGCTATTAAAGCATCGGCTCCTTTTGGCACATTCTGGGGGATATGTCAATTCTGCTATTATGGCATACATGAAACTGTTTATCAGGTTGCAAAAAAAGAGAAAGTTCCACTTATATTATGGGGCAACCACTCTGGTGAGGATATAGCAAATCCAAATGTGCGTTCTTCCGGATTCAAAAAAGCATTGAAAAATCTGTCATACACAGATGTCATCAAATCGCTTTATCATTTTTCGATAATGGCTTTTTACCTAAAACTTTTAAAATTGCAATTTCGCATACAAAAATTATTTTTTTGGAAATCGGTGGTGGAAAACACCAAAATAAAAAATGTGAAAATATATGATTATATAGACTGGGATGGGGAAAAAATTGAAAACGTGTTGAAAAAAGAATTAGAGTGGGAACGATCGGACGCCACTGGAGCTGCATGGCGTTTCGATTGTCTGCTTCATCCATTCGGTAATTGTAAGTATAAAAAAGCTTTTGGCATCACAACAGATGGCGTTGCATATTCAAATCTTATAAGATCTGGAAAAATGAGTAGGCAGGACGCTTTAGATGAGATGGAACAGATAGAGGACGCTCGAAAATTAAAATATCAAATAAATTTAGTATTGGAAGAACTTAATTTACAAGAGTATAAAAAATACTTTTTCAGAGAGGACGGGTACAAAAATGAGATTTCATGATGATCGCATCGGCGTGGTTCTGTTGGGCGACCATGTACAAGCATTGGGGCTCGTAAGAAGTTTCGGACGACGTGGAATTCCTACATATCTCTTACATAGTGAAGATTTATGCATTGGACGATTTTCCCGATATCTATCTAAATTTATTAAAATGCCGGATGTGAACAAGGAGTCTAATTTTGTGAGGTTTTTGATGGATATTGCAGAGAAATACGATCTGAAAGGTTGGACTCTGCTACCTACAAACGATACAATGGTCAGGATACTTTCCAAAAATAAAAAGATATTAGAGGAAGTATACAAAGTCCCCACGCCCGAGTGGGGTGTAACTAAGTTTGCAGTTGATAAAACATTGACGTATATGCTTGCTGAGCAAATCGGCATATCGGTGCCGAAAACTATTAGTATTAACACAATTCCGGACGTCGAGGATTTACAAAGTCCGGATGTTTTATATCCCGCGATATTAAAAGGTGTTGACGGGTCGAATTTCTATAAAAAAACCGGCGCAAAAGCATTTAAAGCAGATTCAGATGTTGAATTGAAAATTATTATGGACAATGTTTTTCGTCTTATCAACCCTTCCGAAACATTGATTCAAGAATTGATACCTGGAAATACGGACTCAATGTATTCTTTCTGCTCTTTCTTTAAAAATGGGAGGGCGATGGGAGTATGGACCGGGCGGAAGATTAGAGAACATCCAATGGGATTAGGCACGGCAACATTCGCAGAGAGTGTTTATGTACCGCAAATAATTGAACTGGGATCAAAATTCTTAAGCGCTATGGATTATTATGGCATATCTGAGATTGAATTTAAAAAGGATCCGCGTGATGGTAACTTCAAACTTATAGAGATGAACGCAAGGACTTGGCTTTGGATTAGTTTAGCGGAGAGGGCAGGGGTAAATTTACCATACATGTTATATGATGATATGGCTGGCAGGAAAGTGGTTCCTGTTAGGATGTTTGAAGAAAATATGAAATGGATTCATTTATACACTGATGCATGGACTGCACTTAAAGAGATGCTAAGAAGGCGGCTACAGATGAAAGATTATGCAACGTCTTTGAAGGGTAAAATTGTATTTGCGGTTTTTTCGATAGATGATCCAGTGCCTTTCATAGCAGAAACGCTAATGCTGCCATATTTGTGGATTAAACGATAATTATTGCTGGATGCGATATATTTGAAAAAATCCAACCAAAATGTATACAAATATTCGAGGATAAAGGAGTGTTATCACGCAATCTTAATGAGATTTGCTAAAGTAACGCTTTCCTACAAAATTCGAATTAGGATTTACAAACATCTTGAAATGACAATTGGGGAAAATGTGTATATAGGTCCAGGATTAAATGTGATAGATGAAACATTGACTAACTTAATTACAGTAGGGGATCGTGTGACGATAGCACCCCAAACCACATTTGTCGTCTCATCGAGTCCAAACAACTCTAAACTAAAAGGTGTATATCCAAGAAGGTTTGGGAACATAGTTGTGGAAGATGATGCATGGATCGGGACTGGGGCTATTATTCTCCCAGGGGTGGTGATTGGACGTATGTCTGTAGTTGGCGCGGGCGCAGTGGTGGTGAGTGATGTTCAGCCCTTTACGGTAGTCGGTGGCGTTCCTGCGAAAGTAATAAGAAGGATTGAACATAAAGATGTTTAAGAGATATGAATATATTATTTGAAATTGGTCATCCGGCTCACGTCCATTTCTTTAAAAACGTGATCTGGAATCTGGAGAAGAGTGGTCATAGAGTTTTAATCGCGGCGAAAGATAAGGAAGTTGCACTAAACTTACTAAACAGCTACAGATTGAAGTACACGATCACTGGCTCTAATTACAAAAACCTTCTAAAAAAATCGTACGGTTTGATTAAAACTGATTATAAACTACTAAAAACTGCAAGGATGTTTAAACCGGATATTCTTGTTGGTAGAGGTTCACCCTATCTGGCGCATCTGAGTCTTCTGATTCGTAAACCATATATTGCATTTGTTGACACTGAACATGCACACCTCGTTAAGGTATTAAGTCATCCATTTGCAAGTGCTATCTGTGTACCTTCTTGTTATCAGGGCAGTATAGATCCTAAAAAAGAGATTCGATTCGATGGCTATAAAGAACTTGCATACTTGCATCCAAATTATTTCACACCTGATCCAAGTGTACTGGAAGATATTGGGCTGAGTCGGGGTGACAAATTCATTATTTTACGTTTTGTTTCGTGGAGTGCAAGTCACGACATCAACGATCGTGGTTTTTCTGACAAGAAACAGATTGTAAAAACATTGGGGAAATATTGTAAGGTATTCATCACCTCCGAGTACAAATTATCCGAAGAACTTGAGAAATATAGGATAACCGTCCTGCCAGAGAAGATGCATCACCTTATGTGCTACGCAAATTTATTCATCGGCGAGAGTGCTACCATGGCTACCGAAAGCGTAATACTTGGAACGCCCGCAATATTTGTTTCGACATCAAGGAGGGGCTATACTGATGAACTTGAATCAAAATATGATATGCTCTACACATTCTCTGATCCGCACGATGCGCAGGAAAAGTCACTTGAAAAGGCAATAGAACTCATAGGGGATGAAGATACAAAAAGGAAATGGAGTAAGAAGAGAACGAAATTATTAGATGATAAGATAGATGTTACGGAATTCATGACGGAGTTTATAGAGAATTATCCGGAAAGTTTCCACGCGTCAAAAGGTAAATTTAATGTTCAGCAAAATAGAGGGTTTTCAACCTCAGACGAAAACAATACCACATAACAAACCAATGATGGGTGATGAAAGGGGGTGCATTATATGACTGGTATATGTGGCATTATCGGATTTGATGATAAGGATTTGTTGAAGAGAATGTGCGACGTAATGAATCATAAAAAAGAGGACTTTGGAATATTTTTGGATAACAATGTAGGCGTCGGTTGTGTCGGCATAAATGGGGAAAAACAACCAATTCATAATGAGGATGAATCTATATGGGCGGTATTCAGTGGTGAAATCTATAATTATGCAGAACTAAAACAAGAAATGGAAGGATCTGACCATAAGTTTTACACATCACTGGATGCAGAAGTTATAGTTCACTTGTATGAGGAATTAGGCAATCTTTTTGTGGAGAAGCTTAACGGCACGTTTTGTTTTGCGATTTTGGATAGCAACAAAAAAGAGGTTCTTTTGGCGAGAGATAAAATAGGTATAAAGTCTTTATATTACACAATAATCAATAAGTCTTTGTTATTCGCATCGGAAATTAAATCAATACTCCAATATGGGGGATTTAAGAGGGAGGTGGACATCAGATCTTTAAACTATCTTCTTAGCCTACAGTACATCCCAGGGGATTCGACAATGTTTAAAGGTGTTAAAAGATTACTTCCAGGACACATACTAGTTCATAAAAATAACGTTTGTGTTCATAAGTACTGGGATATCAACATAAGGTCGCAGCCTAATAGATCTGAGGGATATTATATAACTCGCTTCTTGGAACTTTTCAGGGAATCCGTAAAACAGAGGATGGTGAGTGGCACATCATTAGGAGCGTTTTTATCGGGGGGTATGGATTCGAGTTCAGTAGTTGCCATGATGCGTAGTTTGACAAACGAACCAATAAAAAGTTTTTGTGTGAGTTTTGGAGAATCCACAGACGATTTAAATTACGCTCGTATCGTTGCAGAACATTTCGAGACCGATCATCAGGAAATTGTAATTGAACCAAACGAAATACAAAATCTTCCTGAAGCTATATGGTTGATGGATGAGCCCCTTGAGAAAGCTGTGGACTATAATCTCGTCTCGAAATCAGTAAGCAAACATGTTGATGTTGTTCTCAATGGTAGGGGGAGTGATGAATTATTTGGTGGGTATCAACGATTTAAATATATTTATATATCTAAGAACTTCCAAAAAATTGTTCCTCGGTATTTGTCAAAAAAGCTTTCAAGATTGGTTGATATATATCAATCGAGATACAGTAAACTAGAATGGGCTAAATATAACAAATATTTACGAATTGTTTCGGGAATCGGAAATAAAGAAAAATTTTATGTGTCGATAGCACCTACATTCCTTGGAGATGGTGCGAAAATATACTCAAACAAATCACTTTGTAAAAATTTAGGTAATGTTGAAGATGTGTTCAATCCATATTTCAATAGTGGTGGTGACTTTATCAATGAAACGCTACTGGTTGAAGCAAAAGAAAAGTTAGTCAATGAATTCCTTATAGTGGAAGATAGGGTGTCAGTTGCGAACTCATTACAGGGAAGATTTCCGTTATTGGATGCCAACTTAGTGGAGTTCTCCTTTGCGGTTCCGCCGTACTTAAAAGTGAGAGATATGGGAAATACAAGAAAATACATACTTAAAAAAGCTATGTCCAAGATACTTCCAAAAGATATTGTAAAAAGACCAAAAGGGGGGGCATTTGGATTTGAACCGTGTTCTTTATTTGAAACGGAGTTAAGAGAAATTGCATTAACAATTCTGCCTGAAAGTGATATTATAAGAAGTTATTTCAATCAGAAATATATCAATCAGATCTTGCAGCACCCTCTGAATTCAAATATGAACACACATTATAACTTAATTAAGATGTTATTGTGTTTTGAAATTTGGCATAAAATTTATATCAATAGCGATGATTTACATACACCAAAGTTATTTATGAATAACTTTTACTGAAATTAAACGGATCAGATTGTATATTACCGTCCAACAAAATGCACAGGAGATTCACTTCCAAATGGAAACGATACCACACAACAAACCAACGATAGGTGATGAAGAAATAAAAGCTGCAGTGGATGCTTTGAGTAATTTGGAATTGACTTCCGGTACAAAAATAATGGAATTTGAGACCTCTTTCTCTAAATATGTGGGTACAACCACGATGTCAACTTCATCAGGCACATCCGCACTTCATTTAGCTTTGATAGCCATTGGCATTTCAAAAAACGATGAAGTTATACTTCCGTCTTACACGTGTATAGCGGTTGCACTTCCAGTTTTATATCAACAGGCAAAACCTATTTTGGTAGATATAAATGACGATTGTAACATAGCTGTTGAGGCTATTAAAGAGAAAATTTCAAATGAAACAAAAGCTATAATTGTGCCTCACATGTTTGGTCATCCTGCAGATATGAATGAGATAAAAGAACTCTGTGAAGAAAGGGATACATGCTTGATAGAGGATTGTGCCCAGTCTATTGGTGCCCTATACCATGGCAAAAAAGTGGGCACAATTGGAGATATTTCGATTTTCAGTTTTTATGCGACAAAAATGATGACAACGGTACAGGGAGGGGTGGTATGCACGAATAACCTGGATTGGGCTCAGACAATTAAGGATTTGCGATATCATGACCAATGCCGTTCATCGGAAGATACCGACACGAGAATAAAATATAGTTACATGATGTCCGATGTAGGAGCTGCGATAGGTATTATTCAATTGAAGAAATTGCAATATTTCATAAAAAGGAGGCGAGAGATAGCGTCCATATACCGAGAAAAACTATATGGCGAGATGATAGTGAATCCTTTGGAACGTGAAGAAAGGAAACATGTTTATTCAAGATATGTGGTTAGAACGCCTTATAATCCCTCTGGGATAATTGAAAAAATGCGAGAGCAGAGTATTATATGTGAACGAATGTATGTACCTCCTTTGCATAAGAGGGAACTGATTAGGAGATTTAATAGCGATGCGAGATTTCCAAAAACTGAGGAGATCTTGGATTCAGCAATTTCTTTGCCGATATATCCCTCCTTGGATGACGAAAGAGTTGAGTATGTTGCAGATGCCTTTATGAGTTGTGTTAAAAGGTTATGATATAGCATGATCATCGCAATCCACCAGCCTAACTATATACCATATCTCGGTTTCTTCGACAAGATGAAGAAATCTGATATATTTGTGATATACGATGATGTCCAGTTCAACAAGGAAGACTTCCAGCACCGTAATAAAATCAGAATATACCATGGTTGGAAATATCTTACAGTACCGGTCGAGAAGAAGCGTATACCGATCAGGGATGTAAGAATTAAAAATGAACTGATGGTAAAGGGCACAACATGGCGGGACGCACATCTTAAGGAGATATGGGATAATTATAAAGATACTCCGTACCATACACTGTATGAAGATTACCTCGAAACAGTTTATGCAGATAAATGTGACAAACTCATCGATTTAAACATGAACCTTATCAACTTTCTGAAGGATGCATTCGGTATCAAGACAAAAATCACCTTCGCGAGTGAACTCGGCTTCACGTCCAGATCAACAGAACGACTGGTAGATATCACAGAAGCACTCGGCGGAGATGTGTACTTATCAGGTCCAGCAGGACGTGATTATCTTGACGTCTCGCTTTTTGAGAGCAGAGGTGTCAGCGTGGAATTTCAGGATTTCAAACATCCCATGTACAAACAGCGCTATGATGGATTTATACCAAATATGTCTGCAATCGATGCGTTATTTAATGTAGGGGAAGTGCCAAGATTATAACATGGGTGATGTACAGAATGGCTTCAGGAAAAAGAAATATCCTTGCAGTTGGCGCACATGCTGATGATGTAGAGATCGGATGCGGCGGCACGGTAGCCGCGCATGTGCAGAAAGGGGATAATGTAATCCTTCTTGTGATGACTGAGTCTTCGTATACTTATTATGATGGAACAGTCCTGCGAACAGTGGAAGAAGGCGAGACAGAAGAGAAGGGTGCTGCAGATGTTCTGGGTGCGAAACTGATAAACCTCGAATTTGAGACAAAGAAAGTCCCCTACTCAGCAGAATCAGTAGAAATGATCAACAAAATCATAGATGATTATAGTATCAATACGATCTATACTCACTGGTATCATGACACGCATCAGGATCACAAGAGGACGACTCAGTCAGTGCTCTCTGCTGGAAGATATGTCAAAAATATACTGATGTATGAGCCAGAGTACCCAGCAGGAAGGTCATACCTTGGATTTAGAAACCAGTATTATGTAGATATTAGTTCAAGTTTTGATATAAAGATGGAAGCACTCAAATACCACGAAAGTCAGATAATAAAGTATGGCGATGCATTCCTTGGGGCTGTGGAAGCAAGAGCAAGACATAGAGGGTATGAGATAGGCGCTAAATATGCAGAATGTTATGAGGTGATTAGACTTTTAGGAGAGCTGTAAATATGGAATCCCGCCAATACATTGTTGTCACGCCGTGCAGAAATGAAGAAAAAAATCTTCCGAATCTCATTCAATCGATGATAGCACAGACAATAAGACCAGTTCTGTGGGTAATTGTGGATGATTGTAGTGCTGATAAAACAGACGAAGTAATAGCAGAGGCAGAAAAAAAATATGAATGGGTTAAAGGAATTCATCTAAGTGAACACAAAGAATATATGGGGACCAACTTTGCCTATGTGTGTAACAAAGGTTTTGAATTTACAAAGGACTATTGTAATGAGCACGGCATACCTTATGAGTATATGGCATCGGTTGACGCAGATAATATTTTGGAAAAGGGCTATTTTGAAAAGCTCGTAGAAAAATTTGAAAAAGACGGAAAGTTGGGTATAGCAAGTGGGGATAGTATATTTGCAGATATCGAAAAGATTTTGGGTGAGTTGAAAACAAAAAATCCAAATGTAACAATAATGGATGATACATTCTGGCAGACGGGGGATTACAACCCCGCACAAATACAAAAAATCAGAGAAGATCTGCCTATGGGTTCTGCAAGAATGTGGCGAAAGGAATGTTTTGAAGAAACCGGTGGATATCTGCCAGTTCCGCTTACAGATAGTGTATCAAACGCGATGGCAAAGTTAAAGAACTGGAAAACAAGACGTTTTGTAGATATAAGAGTTATGGAAAGACCTGTTATGGGTAAACGAGGGTCATGGAAGGGATATGAAGGGAATGGTGGTTCATATTTCTTTTTAGGTCAGCCTTTATACATTGCAGTACTAAAATCCCTGAAATATACCTTCAAGAGACCACATTACATTGGGGTGGCATATCTATATGGATATCTTAAGTCTTTTATTTTGAGGAAAGAAAGAGCTGAATATCATGAGGTTAGGCATTATTATAAATATACACATCCAAAAGAGTTGATCAGTTATTATATTAAAAATATTAAGAAAACAAAGTACGTGAGGTGACTCGATGCGATTTCCCCCGCGAACCAAAGCCGTTTTAATGGGTTTACTTATACTCTTAGCAGTTGTTTTTAGATATCCTACAACACCACACGAAATAGGATGGGACTCGTTTGCAGTGCATTTGATGGCAAATTCTGTCTCTGAATTTGGCTATGCGAAATGGTGGTTACATCCTGCAGCTATTATCGGTTCATACCCCTATTCCGGATCTGCCAGTGCAGTTCCTTTTCTTTTGTCAGGTATTTCACAATGCACGGGTATGGATACCGAGGTGGTTATATTACTTTACAGCATAATTCTTGGGCTGTTCAGCGTTTTTGCCGCATACTTAATGGCTGGAGCAATATGGAACAATGACCTTTTCAAGTTTTTAACGGCTTTTGCCTTTTCTACTGCATCCGGCATAATAACATTCTCAACATGGACTGCGAATGCAAGAACTCTTTTTATCATAATGTTGCCTTTATTCATCTATATATTGCTGAGAACTCGTGCGTTTAAGGTACGATTTTGTATATTAACCTTTTTCATTTTAGTGTTGCTTCTTGCTACACATCATTATATTTATTTCACTGTTCCGATCATACTAAGCTATTTTGCTATTATCATTATATATAAAGTAGGGCGACATGTTAAATCAATCAAAATTTCAGAAAATTTAGCCAGTTTCGTTATGTTTGCTGGTTTGTTGATTATGTTTTTGATACCTTTTTTCACACGAACACTTATGGAATCTGACCCGATAATGTCAAGAAGCGGCGGAGGTCGATACACATGGCTTTTTTATATGCTCCAAACCTACACAAGATACATGGGGATCTTGATTATTTTTAGTGCCAGTGGTTATATCTACCTTCTGTTCAAGCGAAATAAGAAGTTTGGGGAATGGTTCTTGTTACTGTGCTTAGCAGGTTTAGCGCCGTTGTTATATTCAATTACATACATGAAGTGGTTTGTGTTATCTTTTACATCTTTATTAATTGGCATAGCTATAACAAATGTTGCCACCATTGGAATGCAAGAACAAACACATATAACGAAGAGAAAATATGCAACAATGTTTGTAGTTGTTTTATTGTTGTTTTCTACGATCTTCGCGGGATATTATCAATATCTACATTTTTTGGATGACCCGGACCAGCGTACCCGGCATATGGAAGATAGGACATATATCGGTGCGTTGTGGATAAAAGATGCTATAGATAAAGATAAAAATATGATTGTTGCGAGTGGTTATATGCCGCATAGGGTAGCTTCCGCATCGAAAGTACCCACTTTAACGGGAGTGGGTCCAGTTGATTTAGCATGGGGATTTGTTGACCCAGACAAATTAGAGGTGAAACAACTACATTCATATTGGTCAGTTGGATTTTATGTTCATGATCCATATAGAACGGTCAACCATACTATGACTAATTGGTATACTGCGGCAATTGCAAGAACCAATATCAATGATCGCTACAGTTATGCGTATCGCCTAACTTCTCGGTTTGATTTATCGTATTGTGTGGAGAATATGGATCGTCCAACTACGTTTACCCAGTCTCTTCAGCAAACAAAGAACAATTTATATGATAATGGGAAGATTCGCGTATGGTGCTTATGAAAATACTGATAATGGACCCAATGAAACTACTTGATACAGACGGGAGCATGATACATCGGTGGGAACTTGCAAGAAATTTAGCAAACTTAGGCTGTGAAGTGCATGCAGTCTCTTATACTGATATAACTCCTGAGCGTGTGCATATACATCCACTACCTAAAAAGAGTAAGATTGGGTATATAATACAACTTCTAAAATTAGTTATGAAGCATCGATTCGATATTATATATACAAGAAATGTTCCGCGAGGGGTTATTGGAATTTTAATAAAAAAGGTGTGGAAGTCAAAATTGATATTTGAGGTAAATGGCATTTCACTGGATGAAAGGAGACTTGTTGAAGAACAAGCGATAACAGAGGGAAAAGGACACAGAAGTGTACAAATAATGTTTTTGGGGTACTTAGAAAATTTTATTATCGGAAAGGCAGATGCAGTAATAGCAGTAACCCAAGGCATCAAAGATCATTTAATCGATCGCGGGGTGGATGAAAACAAAGTATGGGTTATCGAAAACGGCGCAAATACTGAATTATTTAAACCAATCAGCGATAATAATATCCTAAAAGAGCTAAAAAATAGACTGTGTATCGATAATGATGAAAATACAGTGACGTTTGTTGGGAATTTGGCTCCATGGCAGGGTGTTGAATATTTGCTGCGTGCTACCCCGTCAATCGTTGAAGAAAATCCAAAAACAAAATTTTTGATTGTTGGTGATGGTGTCATGAACGACAAGTTAGAAGATCTATCTAACAAACTGAATATGGGGCAAAATGTCATATTTACTGGGACGATTCCTTACGAAGAGGTTCCACAGTATATTAACATAAGCGATGTGTGTTTGGTGGTGAAAAAAAAGTTGAGGTCAGGATATTCACCACTTAAGCTATATGAATATATGGCATGTGAAAAACCGGTTATAGCAACGAATACCGAAGGATTTGAAGTGCTTGAACAGAGTAACGCTGGAATACTCGTGAATCCAGAAGATCCACAAGAACTTACCAATGCGGTAATAAAATTACTTCAGAATAAGCGATTGAGAGAACAGATGGGAATGAATGGTAGAAAATTGGTGGTCGCTAAATACAGTTGGAAACACTCCGCTAAAAAAACGATCGCGGTATTTGAAAAGGTAATAAATGGATAAAGTATATATGGGTGTGTAAATAGTGAAAATAATCTCCATCGTGGGCGCGCGTCCCCAGTTCATTAAATGTGCTCCAGTATCTACGGAACTAAGAAAAAAACATGAAGAGCTACTGATTCACACTGGACAGCATTATGATGATCGATTGTCAGCGATTTTCTTTGAAGAACTTGGGATATCTAAACCTGATTATAACTTATATATAGGTTCCGGAATGCATGGAGAACAAACCGGGAAAATGTTAATCGCTATCGAAAAAGTGCTGATGAATGAAGAACCTGATATGGTGCTGGTATACGGCGACACAAATTCCACGCTGGCTGGAGCACTCGCTGCGGCGAAACTGCATATCAAAGTGGCGCATGTTGAGGCAGGACTGCGATCATTCGATAGACAGATGCCAGAGGAGATTAATCGGGTGCTAACCGACCATGCATCAGATATTCTATTCTGTTCAACCAATACTGCTGTGGAGAATCTGAAAAAGGAGGGTATTGTGGATGGGGTCTGCAATGCTGGGGATGTAATGTTTGACGTGCTTCTACACAACAAGGAGATTGCAGAGGAGAGATCGACAATCATAGGGGATTCTGGACTGGGGCATAAGCAATATCTTGTCACCACTATACACAGACAAAGCAACACGGATGGTAAAAGAAATTTGCAGAATATTGTGGATGCGCTTTGTGAAGTAGAAGAAACCATTATGTTCCCGGTGCATCCAAGAACTGCGAAATATTTAGAGGAATACGGACTCTATGAGAAACTAAAAAAGCATGTCGAACTTATAAAACCCTTGGGGTATCTTGATTTCCTGAAACTTATGGCTCATGCTAGGAAAATATTGACAGACTCGGGGGGGGTGCAGAAAGAGGCTTATATGCTAAAAGTGCCGTGCATAACCCTGCGAGAGAATACGGAATGGATTGAGACTGTGGAGGACGGGTGGAATGTTTTAGTAGGAGTGAATAAAGAGAGAATCATAAGGGCGGTGAATGAATTTGAACCAGATGGAAAACAAAGGAAGGTGTTTGGTGATGGGAATGCGAGTGAGAGAATCGCTAAGATTATTGGTGATAAAACATAAAAATGTGATAATAAGGCTGAAAGAGATCAGAGGAAAATGCGCCGTATTCAACGATTCTATTTTAAGTCATTAGAGGGACTGAGACTACTGGTAAAAGAAGTTAAAGCAATTGTCAAACATTTGATAATAAATCTCCCAGGACCTCTCGGGATGGAGATTCGGGAGAAGTATTACAAAAAAAGATTCCATTATGCAAGCGACAGTTTTACTATACTACCGAATGTAACAATCACTTTCCCTAAAAACTTTTCGATTGGTGAATGTAGTGGTGTGAATGTCAATACTTGGATAAATGCTATGGGGGGGGTTACGATCGGTAATGATGTTATAATAGGGCCTTTTGTGATAATACATTCTGCTAATCACAAGTTTGATAGATTAGATATTCCCATTCAGAAGCAAGGTTGTGAAAAATTAAGTGTAAACATAGAAGATGACGTGTGGATTGGTGCCAATGCCATCATATTACCCGGCGTTACAATTGGTAGGGGAAGTGTTATTGGGGCTGGCGCGGTGATTACGCGGGATATTCCCCCATACTCTGTTGCCGCCGGCGTTCCTGCAAAAGTTATTCGAAATAGGAAAGATAAAAGAGAAATTTGATATTAAACCATCTATTTTGGCATGAAAGCTCTTACAATATACTTTTGTATTTTATTACGCCCCTAACTATATCTAACAGATGTAATTATTTTAGATATTTGGAAACAATCGAGCGAATAAGCTCTTCAAATATTACTTTGTCTTCTTTCGTGAGAAAGAATGTAAAAAACGCTGCTATATAAAAAATCAAAATCAAAAAACCGATAAAGTATTGATTCATCCATTCCGAAAATACAGAAAATACCACCATCGCCAATAGGGTGATAACGAATACTGAAGCATACCATTTAACATTTATATTTAGCTTTGTTAGTTTTACTATAAAATAAATCGATAACGCCGTTACTGTTATAAATGATGTTATTGTAGCTACTGCTGCACCTTCAATACCGAAGCGTGGTATGAGTGATACGTTCAGCACCACATTTACAGCGGCACCAATAGCATGGATTTTGAAACTTATATCTGGTCGTCCAATCCCTGGCAAAATTGAACCTATTGACTTGAAAATGCCAAAAATCACAGTCCCCATAACCAGTATCTGAAATGGAAAAACTGAAGAAATAAAAGATTGTCCAAACAAGGATATAATAATTTCTTTTGCAAAAAACCACACCCCAAGCCCAACTGTCAATAAAAGACAAGCAGAATATTTCATGCTTTTGTTGATCATTTTATTTAGTGAACGAATTTCGCCTTTCGCCCAATACTCCGATGTTGCAGGATATGCAACCATTTGAATAGATTGCGGTATTCTCCAAAAAAATCGACTCAGGGATACAGCAACAGCGTAATAGCCTACATCAGTTACAGTCAAGAAATACGCTATCAAAAGAGTGTCTGCCTGATAGTTTATTATATTTATTGTATTCCCAAACATTAATTGGCTGCCAAATGATGTTAGCTTTTTCGTGTTTTTCCTATAATCTGTAATTGTAAAATGCACGAATTTTCTTGCAATAACTCCAGCTATGATCAACACTACAATCAAAGCAAGCATATCTCCGATTACAGCACCTACCACTCCAAAACCAAGAAAAAGGAAAGTTACTATGAATAAAAAGATCATAATGCCATTTAACGTATTAAATAGTGAATAATATTTCATCTCTCGCAGACCATTGAGGAACCCCAGAATAACACCATACGCCAATGAGAATGGAAGTACAAATGCATAGATCTTGAGCAAATACGATAATGAAGGCATGTCGAATATACCTGCAAGTTTATCCGAAAATACAAACAAAACGATGCTGGCTACCACTCCAAAAATCGCCACTGTTATAAATGCGCTCGAAAATACCGCATTTAATTTCCTTTTATCATCTTTATATTCTGCCACATACTTCACAACCGCTCCATTAATTCCCAGCCCAGCTATAAGCGCGATAATACCTGCGATCATTGTGACCATAGAAAACAACCCCAGACCATCCGGACCGAGATACCGCGCCATTATGGGGTTTTGCAGAAAGTGCAGCAACAAAACAATCATCGAGCCTGCAAAGACCCACCCCACATCAACAGCGAATTTTTTTGCTGCTTTCATAACAATCGTCCTATAGATGTTTTATACTGCTTATTATGCTTTTAACCATTTCTATTTCCTCTTTAGAGACTGTCTTTAAAGCTGATAACATTATCACGTACACCACCGCGGCTAAAAGAACCACTATGCCCACATTAAAGTTCATAAAATAATACACAAACACGCCCATCACCACTGTAGCAACCATCGGTTTCACTACCACTTTGTGTACAGGGATTGTCCATAGATGCTTTGAAACGAAATGGAACAGGGACAAAGCAAGTACGGCAACTTTTACCACCGTTGCAATAGCCGCGTCATTGTAACCCCTATCAGGTATCAAGATGAGATCAAAAAATCTCATAAAAAGCAGCATAAGTGATGCGACATACACATATAGGGTTGTATCAGCAGGGTATGGCAGAAGGGTTATTATGGTGATGGCGAGCGCGACTGCAAATACTGTCAACAAAAGCCTGATAGCGTAAGCATTACCTATCAACACTGGAGCGGTCGGGGGCTCGCGCGCCATATCCCTGACAAGGATCTGCTGGAGCCCGAGGTCGGTTATGATGCTGAAAAATGCGAGGTATGCGAAGACGAAACGGTATTTGCCAAAACCAGCGGTGCCGAGGTATCGCGCAAGACAGATGACAACAAACGGGGATACGAGTCTGAACGCAACATTTCCAGCTATTATCACGCCGGCGTTTTTCGCAATTTTTCGAACTGTGCGCACAGACTCACCAGATACTCCATGCTGGCAGTGTACATAACATGTTCCCAGTGCGGGGCTTTGGGACAAAATTCATGAACCTGCGGATCTGCGCCAGTGCGGTACCACATCACCCATGATCTCCAAGTATCC
>JBQVMC010000025.1:0-19610 GCA_052361145.1 Methanosarcinaceae archaeon | reverse complement strand
ACTTCATGCAGCTGAGTTCAACGCATTGATGGCAGGTAAAGCAAAGGTAGGGGCGGTTGAACTTGACGAAATGTGGACTTTCGTAAAAAAAAACAAAAAAATGTGGACGGAGGAACAAAAAACACAGATTTCGAAGGCGATGCATGGATTTACGCAGGAATCAAACGAGATACAAAGTTCATAGTGGGTTTTGCAGTAGGAAAAAGAACTCAGAATACATGTGACACTTTTCTGAAGCGTGTAATGAATGGAATGGAGCAACCAACTTCATCCAATCCAATTGAATTCTATAGTGATGGGAATGATCAGTATTCCAAAGGGTTGGAGAAAATATATGATCCTGCATGCTATCATTACGGACAAATGATTAAAACAAAAAGTGGTGGCAAATTGGTCAATATTAATCGTCAATGGATTGTGGGCGAAGGTACTCTTAACGATATCCAGACGTCTCAGATTGAGAATATGAATGGGATTGCAAGAGGTTCTCAAAGCATTTTGGTGAGGAAAACGAAATCGTTTGCAAAAAAGATCGATCGAGTCGATATGATGTATGAGCTGTTCCAAGTACATAGAAACTTCATGAAGCAGGATAAAAATAAAACGACTCCATCAATGAAAGAAGATATTCAAGATACTCCTTTGAATTGGGTAGATTTTTTTTTAAAACCACATTATAAGACATAAAGTATTACACTACCCAAATTTCAAGTATAAAAAGATTTTAAGATCATTCGAGGGTTTCAATACCAACTTTTTTTACAAAAGGCTTGTTGATTTTGTCAGGCATCCAGTCAGGTTTGTTTTTTGGTGCATCAACAACATCTTTCCATCCATTGAAAATATGAACTTTTTTAGTTCCACGTTCTCGTAGTCTAAGAGTTACAGGTTTGGACTTTGTACCTTTTTCCTTATTTGCGGCTTTAAGAGCTGCTTGTCTTGGCTGTTTCCCGGTGAATACACCATGTTCATTCCCCTTCTTATCTCTTAATACAAAATTTTTTGTTTCAGACATATTATTTACCTCATAACCCGTACATTGCTATTGCTATTGTAATTCATTAAATATATACGTATGTTTGTTATTTCGAATAATGGGAAAATTAGTATACACTTCAAACCTGATGGGAAATATTTTTTTAGATACTCATTGGTAACATCGTTTTTTGTTAACTGTATACATAATATTTAAACGTAGAAATAGAGGTGTGGGGTTTGGTTTATGTGCATTAGGTTTATTCAGTCCCGGGCCATTAAACACAAATTTTCATCCGCATGGTTGATGCAACAAATAATATTAGTCAGATTAGGCCATACTTTGGTGTTGCTATGTCCCTAATATTTTCGCAAGCGCGATCTCATCACATTCCGGAAACTTGGGACATTTGATACATCCGATCCAGATTTTGTGCGGAAGAGATGATTTTTCAACTTTTGTAAAACCGTTCTTTTCAAAAAAAACAGGTGCATAAGTAAGAGTAAATACTTTTTTTATACCGAGTTTACGTCCTTCCTTAAGACATGCATCCAAAAGATCTGAACCAATACCGCGTTTATTGTATTCAGGCTTTACTGCAAGGGACAGTATCTCTGCAAAATCATCCCATACAACATGCAAAGCACAGCAGCCAACAATTTTACCATAATCCTCGTACACATAGAAATCGCGAATGTGTCCATATAATTCACTCAGTGACCTGGCAAGCATCAACTCCTGTTTGGCATAATTATTAATAACCTGTCTCATTGCTTCAACATCTTGTATTTTAGCTTTCCTAATCAAATTATTGTCCCCATTGTTTTATATATCATAGAATAAAAACGAGCGCGAAGGGATTCGAACCCTTGACTTGCAGCTTAGGAGGCTGCCGCCATATCCTGGCTAGGCCACGCACCCGAATTGAAGAAATTAAACTCAAATTTTGAGTTACAACTGGTAATACGACTCAATATATTTAACCTATTGGTGTGTCTCAGAGAGACTTTTTCTTATTTATTCCGGTTAGTTTGGATGAAATATGACATATCAAAAAATTATGTTTGGTTATCTAGATAAATCAATATCAATAAGCCTTGTGATCACATCTGATTTTGCTAATTGTCGAATCTTTAAATTTTAAAAACGACAACTTGAACTTATCGATTACTTGAAAAAGTATAAACAAGGTGTTGAATCTTCCAATTGGGTAAAACAATCAGAATTATAACTTGATGAAAGGTATTTACACCATAGGCACAATAATATATACATATTATGTATCCACTTCAAATCTAAGGGTAATTTAAAAATTATTGGATAGGATTTACAGGATCGACTGGATATACTGCAACGTCAACATCCTGTAAATCCGGTCAAAATATCATGCTTTTTGAAGTGGATACCATATTATCTTAAAAATGGGTGACAATCAGTATGAACAAAAAAATACTGCTGGTTTTGGTACTTATAATTACTGTTTTTTTATGTAATGGCTGCATTAATCCGGCTGAACCGCAAATAAACGATGATAAACTAGTCATATTGGTTAGTATACTGCCACAGGCTGATTTTGTAGGACATGTCGGCGGCGACAAAGTAGATGTCATTGTAATGATACCGCCTGGTGCGAACCCTGCTACTTATGAACCAACTGCAAGTCAATTAAGATCGGCAAGTAATGCCGCTATGTATTTAAAAGTAGGTTCAGGTCTTCCGTTTGAGGAGGTATGGCTGGATAATATATGTTCTGCTAATCCGGATGTTCTCATAGTTGATACATCAGAAGGTGTCGATCTGATCTCAGGTGACCCGCACATCTGGTTATCTCCCCGCTCTGTTGTAATCCAGGTGGAGAATATTTACAATGGCCTGGTTCAGGTGGATACTGCAAACAGGGAATACTATTACCAGAATAAAGAAAATTATATACATGACCTGAAAATACTTGATAACGACATCAATGAATCGCTATACGGATTTGATAACCGTATCTTTATGGTATTTCATCCTTCATGGGGCTATTTTGCACGCGATTATAACCTGACGATGATAGCAGTTGAGATCGAGGGCAAGGAACCAAGTGCAGGGGATATGACACACCTCATTGAAACCGCTAAAGAGAACAATATCACGATGATCTTTGTCCAGCCCCAGTTCAGCACAAAAAGTGCTAAGGTGATTGCAAATGAAATTGGGGGTAGTGTGGTAACAGTGGATCCCTTACCACAAGAATATATAACAAATTTACGAATTGTTCCAAACACATTCGCTCAGGATATGGCATGAATATAAACAGCAAAGTTATTGAACTTAAGGACGTCTGGGTACACTATGACGGAATAACCATACTTGAAGGTATAGATCTTGTTGTGGAGCCGCATGATTTCCTTGGGATCATAGGACCGAACGGCGGTGGGAAGAGCACTTTGCTAAAGGTTATATTGGGACTAATAAAACCTGACAGGGGAATGGTCAGGATTCTGGGTGATACACCAAAACAAGCGAGGAGAGACATTGGATACCTGCCCCAGTACAGTCTTATTGACATGGAGTTTCCAATGAACGTATGGGATGTGGTTTTAACCGGTCGCCTTGGTCATACAGGTTTGCTTAAACGCTATAGTAAAGATGATAAAAAGGCGGCTTACGATGCTCTTGGGGAAGTAGATATGTGTGATTATACGGACCGGCAGATCGGGAAATTATCAGGGGGGCAAAGGCAAAGGGTTTTTATTGCCAGGGCACTTGCGGGCGAACCAAAACTCCTACTTCTGGATGAACCTACAACAGGCATAGATTCGATAATGAAGAAAGAGTTCTATGAATTACTTAATAAACTAAAAGAAAAAATGGCTATTGTTATGGTGTCACATGATATCAGTGCGGTTTCTGTTTATGTAGACAAGATCGCCTGTTTAAATCACAGGTTATTTTACCATAACTCGAAAGAACTGGCACCGGATGACCTCGAAGCCGCCTACCAGTGTCCTGTGGAATTGATTGCTCATGGCGTTCCGCACAGGGTATTGAAGGTACATTAACATAATCACTGAAAGAGCAAATATATGTTAGAACTTTTACAGTATGAATTCATAAGAAATGCTATCGCAGCCGGTATACTTGCCAGCATTGCTTGCGGTATCATAGGGGTTTATGTTGTTGTTAAGCGAATTGTCTTTATCAGCGGCGGTATTGCTCATGCTTCGTTTGGCGGCATAGGGCTTGGCTACTATTTCGGGATCAATCCTATTCTTGGTGTGCTGCCTTTTAGCATTGCTTCTGCACTCAGTATGGGTTGGGTGAGCAAACGCTCAAGACTGCCGGAAGATACTGCTATTGGGATATTATGGGCACTGGGGATGTCGATTGGGATCATCCTTGTGAATTTAACGCCGGGCTATGCTCCTGATCTTATGACGTACCTATTTGGAAATATCCTGACTGTGCCATTCTCGGATATAATCCTTATGCTGATACTTGATGCAATAATTATTCTAGTGGTATATTTGTTTTACAAGGAATTTTTGGCACTGTGTTTTGATGAGGAATTTGCAATTGTACGCGGCGTTGCTGCAGAACGACTGTATCTTGTCTTGTTGTGCCTGATTGCTCTTACTGTTGTAATACTTATACGGGTTGTGGGTGTTATCTTAGTCATAGCCTTATTAACGATCCCTGCTGCAATGAGCCGACAGTTCACATCTAATCTTAAAAAGATGATGCTTCTTTCAGTTATATTCGGTGCGGTTTTTAGCAGTGGTGGCATATGGCTGTCTTATATGTTTGATGTGCCATCAGGAGCTACGATTGTTCTTGTTATGTCTTTTGTATACTTGTTGTATTCACTTGTAAATGATTGGCAATCGAGGTAATGTTTGAGTTAACGACCCACAAAAACCGAAAAGAAACAGAAGTTCGATTGCCAACCAGGTTTTTTACCATTTGGCAAATGACCACCACAGCAATTAGCCAGGACTTTATGAGAAAATATGTACTTCAAATCTTTCATAAACAAAATAGGAGATAATGAAAGCTCACTCTTGATCCCTCTCTGAATAATGTTTGAAGATTATTAAACGGTTTGAGCGAACGACATCGAATGTGTGTCCATTTGCTTTAAAGATATTCGAGAAATATCGGATAAGATTGGATATTGTTTTATCATCCTTGTAATCATGCTGGATCTTTACAGATTCATTATATGGTTCCAGGTGTATTACGATGTGATTTACAATCTGTGAAATTGAATAAAACCTTTTAAATAATACAAGCAGTTCGGAAAGTGGAATATCCTTAATGGGTTGATTGGTTATAGCCTCAAACATGCCAATTCCATCGGGAACAATACCTGCAGTAATATCCTCGAATTGATTCTTTGGAATGGATACGATATTGTAGTCTGTCATGTAATGGATATTTATGATCCCAGTCCAAAAATCCGGTCTACTGCGAAGTTCCTTATAAATACGATCAAGATCACCAAAATGTTTTTTAATACCCGGTGGTACTTTACCAGATGCAAACGGTGCTTTTTTAAAGTCTATCCTTATTGATTTTGATCTGCGATAAAGGTCATTAATGTCTAGGTGCTTCCATTTTGAGATGAATAGTGCAATGTGTTCCGCAAAAAAATCCCTCAGGTATAAGTTGCCATTAGAAAGTACGATCCTTGCAGTTTCAGGTTCAAGTGAATCCGTGCAAAGTATTGAGGTTTCTATGCCCCATCCAAATCGCTGACTGAGATTGTTTAGGTATGTTTCAAGTTCCATAATTGTCCGAACTGAAAACGGATTTATGAGTTCATCAACAAGTTCCTTCTCTATCAGGCATCCGCTACTATTTTTGATCAACCACTTCAGTGTCGTATGGTTGATAATTATATTGTCCCCGTTTTTGATCAACTCATCAAACCTGAAGGGTGAAGAGTTAGGGGTTTTTAATGCGTTGATGGATTCTTCAATTGTTCCATGGTGTTTTAATGCAGTATCTGTTAATTCAATAGAATCACGAATAGCTGCGCTTAGATTTCCATCATTTGCATCCAAAAGTGGCTGCAGTTTTTTTAAGTATTGTTCATCCAGTGAGATATTCTTTCGAATTAACATTTTGCCGAAAACCAATATTTTTAAGTAGTGACTGTGTATTCCAGTAGTACTATAGTGCTACTAATTATTAAGCCTTTTCATGGATATAATATATCAAAATGTAAAACAATGAATAAATATAGATTAGAATTCATATTATAAGATAATTATAACTTAAAATGCGCATAAATTACATCATAATAGATAATTATCTGATTATTGCCTTAATATTACTTTGTTAGCAATACTATTTTATTCACAATATCATATATATGGATGCTACTACATAGCATTGTTGTACAACTATTTGATCAATACAAAGTATGTTGAACAAGCGGGTTAGTGGAGTGGGGTTTCTTCTGATATTTTGTTCGACATCAGATATTCGATATTTTTTATGGTTCATCGATCGTATTTGTATAGCTTAAATACTGTTTGTAGAATTCAAATTTATATGAATCAAAAACCAATGCGACCGCCGCCAGGCGGCATTTTCCATAAAATACTATAATGAAAAATCAAAATCGTTAGTCGATATATGAAAACTTTGACAAGATGGAATGCACATCCGATTATGGATTGACCTGGCATTAAAATATACTAAACCGAGTCAGCTTTTTGTAACTTTCAGTTATCAGTTTGCTTTGCTGTATTTGTTCCATCATAAAATGGTTGTAAATTTGACTTGCTGAGTAGTATAATCATATATGTACCGAGTCAGTACACCTTTTTGTTTAGTGGCAGTGGGATGTGCCGCCTAACGGCGTTCGCATCGGTTTTTATTTCAATATTTTTTAAAATAACACGAACTCATTTACACAACTATACAAATACCATCGATCAATAGCAATGAACTACAATACTCCGCAAGTCTAAATTACAACCATTTTGTGATAGAACAAATGCAGCAAAGCAAACTGATAACAGAGAGTTACAAAAAGCTGACTCGGTTTAGTAATATCACCTACTGATGCAATTTACTAAAGAGACACATTGATCCGTATGTTCGACAGGTAAGCCGCAGTTACACCAACAACAAACCAAGAACCGTAGAAATGCAGCATATAATATGGCTTTTTGTACTATTCCTGTCGGGAATACATGGTGTGACAATCAATGGTCATGATTTATCATGGTAAATTGAACGAATTGATGTGAAAATCAAAATAGCGACCATAAGTTATATTATACTTTATTATATAATTAAGTAATAGTATTAATTATACTAAGAATGAGGGCTTGAATAGTTTTGCGAGGGATTACATGAGCGTTGAAAATAGGGACTTTATAGTTGAACGCCTTGAGCGACAGCTACTGGATAAAGATCATGAGTTTGAAGAATTAAAATTCAAACTTCGGGATTCAATTATAAACGAATTGCGGCGTGAACTCCAAAACGATCTTGATATAAACAACCGCATGACAAAGATAGAGCAGAGAATCACAGAGTTGTCAAACACATTAAACGGAATGATGGACGAACTCTTAGACCAGAAATCAGAACTTCGCTACATAAAGAACAGGATAGGGGAGAAAAACAATGACATCGGCAGTGTCAAAAAAAAAAATGTTATGCCAACAGGATCTAACCTGATCCCCGAACCTGTATCAACCCAACCATATAGTACCAAAACTCCTGCTCGACCGCTTGTACCGGATAAACCTGCCACGTCGCAATCAAATTATGCATCAACACGCAATCCAAACAAAGCACAGTTTAATATACGCGACATTAAAAAAGAAGAGGTTGAACCGGAAAATCCACAACCCGAGCCAAAAACAGAATATATCATTGCCGAGAGTGGAGATAGTCCCATAAACAGGGTCCCAAATAGTCGATCCCAGACAGAGAGCAACAGATCCGAATATATCGTTGCAGAAGATATAAATGATGTTCGACGTGATTCTCGAACAGAACATGGTGTTGATGTCGTAGAGAAACGTAGCAGTGAAGATGTGGAAATTACCACCACTCGCAAAAAATCAGGTTTATAAACTAAAACCCGGAGTTTCGCGTGTACATAGAGGAAATTGAATTTGTAAACTTCAAGTCATTTGGAAAAAAGGTAAAGATTCCTTTTTTTGATGATTTCACCACAATATCCGGTCCGAACGGAAGTGGGAAATCCAATATCATAGATGGTATCCTCTTTGCACTCGGGCTTTCCAGTTCAAGAACAATGCGAGCGGAAAAACTTACTGATCTTATCTATAATGGGGATAAGATAAAAAAACCGAATTTTGCACAGGTCACTATAAAGTTCGACAATACAGACCGCGAGATGCCGGTAGATAGTGATGAGATCATTATCAGCCGCAAAATAAGGCGGACTGATTCGGGGTACTATAGTTATTTCTATTTCAACGGCAAGGCTGTGAGCCTTACAGATATACACACATACCTTGCAAAAGCACGGGTCACACCTGAAGGTTACAATGTTGTTATGCAGGGGGATGTTACCCGTATATTTACAATGACATCTGGTGAGCGACGCAAGATTATTGACGAAATAGCGGGTGTTGCCGAATTTGACAATAAGAGAGACCGGGCAATGAATGAACTTGATATTGTCCTTGAACGCGTTGAAAGGGTTGACATCATTATTGTAGAAGTAGGCGTACAACTTGAAAAACTAAAAGT
This sequence comes from Methanosarcinaceae archaeon, assembly GCA_052361145.1. GTDB lineage: Archaea > Halobacteriota > Methanosarcinia > Methanosarcinales > Methanosarcinaceae > Methanovorans. The sequence goes on along the minus strand of JBQVMC010000025.1, from coordinate 10,906 downwards.
GGAGCGGAACCAGGCTATAAAGTACCAGTCACTCAAAGAAGAGAAAATGAAGTTTGAGGGTTTTGTGCTTATTGCAAAACTCAAGGATGCAAAGACTGAACTTGAATCCGTAAACAATGATATTGAAGCAAAAAAAGAGGTTATTGATGGTTTTTCACAGTCAATGGATGAGAAGCATACGAAAATTGGGAAACTTGAATCCGAACTTTACGAACTTACATCTGAAATACAGAAGATGGGCGAGGATGAACAGATCGAGACCAAAAAGGATATCGAAGAGATAAAAGGCGAGATATCAAGATGCGTTGACAGGATAGAACTTGCCGACAATGAGATAGAAGATGTTGATGCAAGACGGCGCAAGGCGTTTGTCGAGATCGATGATATCAAGACCAAGATCAAGGAACTGGATTTACAGATCAATGAGGAAAAATTGCGCAAAGACGGCATTATTGCCGAGATCACTGATCGCAAGACCCGGCGCATGATACTCCTGAGCAAGATTGCTGATGTGGATGAAAAATTTGCACAGACGCGTGATGAACTCTCAACTATCAAATCCGAACTTGAGAATACAAAAAACGATAAGAACGAACTTATGCGTCAAGAAGATCGATTGCTTGATTCACTGCGGCGAAAGTCAGCTGAAGTGAGGGATATCGAAAATGAGATAGAAGAGGCAAAAGCGAATGTTGAGTCATCTGAAAGTGATACAAAATCTGCAAATTATGATGTTGAAAAACTAACTGAAAACATCAATTCACTCACAAAAGATATCGATGACCTTGAAAGCAATCGTTCCCAGATTAAAAATGTGATCTCAGATCTTGAAATGACACTCCGCAAATACCAGCAGGAATATGCTATTTTAGAAGCACGCGTGCGTGCCACTGAAGACAATAGCGGGTATTCAAGAGCTGTGGAGATGATACTTAATGAGAAAAATCGACATGGCCTGCCTGGTATCTATGGAACCATTGCAGAACTTGGTAGCGTCGATCAGGAATATGCAACTGCGCTCGGAATTGCTGCAGGCGGGCGGATGCAGGGAGTTGTTGTTGAAACAGATGAAGATGCATCACGTGCCATCAAGTTCTTAAAACAGCAGCGTGGAGGAAGAGCAACATTTTTACCGCTTAATAAAATGGATTTGCGCAGGCCTTACAAGGACCTTTCAGACAGGGATGGTGTTATCGGGTATGCAATCGATCTTATTGATTTTGACCTTCGTTTTGAGGCGGCATTCTGGTACGTGTTCAGGGATACACTGATAATTGACGAACTGACAAATGCAAGAAAACTTATGGGCGGCATTCGGATGGTTACTCTTGATGGAGAGGTTATTGAAAAAAGCGGTGCTATGACAGGCGGGTCAAAAGGGCGTTCAACCCTCTCATTTGCTGCGGCAGAGAAAGATAAATTAATAAAGATCGCAGAAAAGGTGACTGAATTTGATTCGAGGCGCAGCTCTGCTATCAAGAAAATGGATGCTGTTGAGGGTCATATATCTGAAATTAATCGGGAGATCACAGAGTGTGAGAAGGAGATCTCTAAAAAAGAGATGCAACTTGAAGAGATCAGGGGTCGTGGCGAACGGCTTGTAAAACTTGTGGAATCAAAGAACGCCGAGCGTGCTGGGATTGAGGAATCACGCATTAAACTTCGTGGGGAGATGGACGGGATTGTCGTGCAAAAGGATGAAAAGGATGAACTCAGCCTGGAACTTGGAAAAAACATTTCCGTGCTTGAGGATAAGTTATCAGGTTCCGAGGTTCCACAACTCAATGAACAGGCAGAAAATATTGATGAAGAGATCAAGCAGTTTGAAGGGCGCGTGCGTGATATTGAAGCCGGGCTAAATGCACTGAACCTTGATAATGAATATGCGATTGCAAGAACTGATGAGAATCGCGAGCTCATCAAGGAAATGGATGAAAAAAGATCGACGCATAAGGACCGTGTTTTTGCTCTTAAGGAAAAGATCGTTGAACTTGAGGATGCACTTATTGAGAAACAGGAGCGTGAGCAAGAACTGGCAGGGGAACTTAAGGTACTTCAGCAGGATCGTATCCGCAAGCAGGCTGAACATGGAGCTATTAAGACACAGTTCGATTCAATTAAACTGAAATTTGAGGACGGAAACAGGCATATGATCGCGCTTGATGCAACCCGAAGTGCACTGGTTGAGCAGATTACAGAACTTGCAGTGGAACTTGAAAGGCGCGGCATTAAAGAGAGCGAAGAGGTGCCAAATTATGAAACCGTGCGAACAAGGATCGAATCCATCGAACGTGCCATGGAGCATCTGGAACCTGTTAATATGCGTGCGATCGATGAGTATGACAAGGTCGAGACCAGGCTTATTGATCTTAAGTCAAGACGGGATATCCTTGCCAGTGAACGCGAGCAGATACTTGGGCGTATCGGGCAATATGAAAAACTCAAGAAAGATGCGTTCATGGAATCTTTTAATGGTATTAATGAGCACTTTAAAGTTATCTTCAATGAACTCTCAGATGGGACCGGTGAACTTGTTCTGGATAATTATGAGGATCCTTTTGGAGGCGGTATGACATTAAAAGCACAGCCAAAGGATAAAACCCTACAGCGTCTTGAAGCAATGTCAGGAGGGGAGAAAAGCCTGACTGCACTTGCATTTGTGTTTGCAATCCAGCAGTATCGGCCTGCACCGTTCTATGCGTTTGATGAGATAGATATGTTTCTTGACAGTGTGAATGCCGAGAGGGTGGCAAAGCGTGTAAAGTCATCCAAGAATAATGCGCAATTTATTGTAGTGTCTCTCCGAAAACCGATGATTGAAGCTGCTGAGCGAACAGTAGGAGTGGCAATGCAAGAGAACAATATCACAAGTATAACGGGTGTGAAATTATATTAAGCAATTACTGAATGATTTTAGTAATAATAATAATAATAATAATAATAATAATAATAATAATAATAATAATAATAATAATAATAATAATAATAATAATAATTGCAATATAAATAATAATGGCACAATAGCGGTGAAAAATATGGAAATGATTGAAAGTGTGAAAATTGTTGGAATAAACCAGATGTCACATGACATATTCGGGGAAACGATTCCAGAACCAGCCGCAAATGAACTTGATTCGGATTTTATAGATATGCTTCGCTCCCTTGGTGTAGAAGGTGAACATCTTGGACTGTCAGAAAATACGCTTAATGAACCGGTTGAGATTTTGCTCAACCTTGTGAAAAACGATGAAATAGATCCGTGGGATATCGATATTGTATATATTACTGACAGGTTTTTTGTACATATAGAAGATATGAAGATGATGGACCTTCGGATATCCGGCAGAACATTACTGTATGCAGCGATCCTGCTTCGCATGAAATCAACAGGTATTGTTGTGGAAGAGGAGGAGGAGGAGGATTTCGGATTCGATGATGAGATGGATTTCTATGATATTGAAGATTATCCGGTTCCAAAACTTCCTATACGGCGTGTTGCAACCAGACCTGTAACCCTGCAGGAACTGATTACTGAACTTAAGAAAGCAGAGAATGTGGAATTTAAGCGCAGGGAAAGGTTGCGGATCCGTAAGGTTATAGAAATGGAAGCCGCTACAACCGATGAGGTCCTTGGTATTGCACATGAAGAGAACATCACAGAGCGTGTTGCACTTCTAGGCGATCAACTTACGGATTTGTTCAGGGACAGGACTTGTGTGCAATTTTCGGATCTTGTGAACGGTGACCGGTCGGAAAAAGTTCTGACGTATATTTCACTGCTGTTCCTTGCTACTGATAAAAAGATAATGCTCGCCCAAAAGGAACTGTTCGGGGAATTGTATATACACCCGGGTTGTGGTCTGGTTGATGATACTTGAAAGGAAGGAAGATACATAAATGAGCGATAAAGAAACGATCGAAGCTTCATTATTTGCTGCAGGAAGGACATTGGATGTACTTACACTTTCAAAGATAATCAATAAACCGAAAAAAAGGGTGGATCCAATCGTTCAATCGCTTATCCGGGAATATAAGGAGCGAGAGTGCGGACTGGAGATCATCGATCTTGTTAATCGATATGTGATGCAGGTCAAACCCAAATACACTGATCTTGTACGCCCGCTTGCACCAAAGGAAGTTGGTGCCCCGATGCTACGGACACTTTCGATGATCGCATACCACCAGCCTGTGATACAATCCGATCTTGTTGATATGCGCGGCAATGCAGCATACGACCACATACGGGAGTTGAAGGAGCGCGGATTTATTGTGGCTGTTCCACATGGCAGGACAAAAATGCTGCGGACAACACCGATGTTTGCCGATTATTTCGAGATTGAATCCAATGATCCTGAAACCATTAAGAAAAAGATCGTTGATCTTTCACACCAGCAAAGCGGACAGAGTGGACTTGACAGATGGCTTGGCAGAAAGGTTTTGGCAGTTACTCCTATGTATGAATCCCTGATGGGGATGTGCGGGATTGATGATTATCTGGTCATTAAAGCTTATGATCCTACAGATGAGGAGATCGATAAACTTGTAGATGTTAACAAGATGGTAATTTCAAAAGGATATACGGAGCGTGTGCGTAAACATTATGACGGCGAGATTATTGAGGTCAGTTCTACAACATTCACTGACCTGATCGATGCGATAGAGGCACTTGAAGGTACATACGATGAAACAAAAGCGCAGGAGTGTATCGAACGCCTGAAAGATTTAAAGGAGAGGTATGCCTCAAAGGCGCTTGTGATAAGTAAGAAGGTACAGCCTGCAACTGATATGATCACAAGGATCATTAATGACCTGCGTATTGGTGTGTCTGCAAACGGTGTGCTGATAGCACCTGATTATGAAACTTCAAGTGAGGGTGTAAAGGTTGGAAAAGATGCAGATATTCTTGTTCCGACGCATAAGAACCTTGAGATTGACCTGATTAAGAGGGTCTCTTTGAAATATGATGCTATTATCGATGGATTGGGAGAACTTGATGGATGATGGGTGTTATACCGCTTTAGCGCCATAAATACAAAATTGCTTTCTCGTCTGTTGATCATCTGTTGAATTTTAAATTCATTATTCCTAAACGATATCTTACGGCATGGCTTTGATGCCCGGATAAGGTGGGAGGTGTCTTTCTTGAGTTTCTTCTAATGCGGAATTGAATTTGTGTTTGCCAAATGGAGTGGATCTGCATGATTTCCAACGTGTCCACGTAAGTATTTGATAGAAGTTTAGAATATCTCGCTTGTGATAAAATCCAGAAAAATTTTCTTTTTGGTTTTAGATACAAAGAACGATCAATGAACGTGTCCAATGTTTTAAGATTTCGAGTATTTGTATAGTTTAAATCCTGAGTGCAATATTCAAATATATATGAATCGAAAACCAATGCGACCGCCGTCAGGCGGCATTTTCCATAATATGCTATACTAAAAAATCAAAATCGTTAGTCGATATCTTTGGCAAGATGGAATGCACATCCGATAATGGATTGACCTGTCACTAAAAGTATTGTATATGTACCGAGTCAGTATACCTTTATGTTTGGTGGCAAGCGGTTGGTTTAATGAGTTCATGATGAAAACGGCGCGACTTCGTGCTCGCGCGCGGAATGGCACGTTTCCATACCACGAACATGAAAAACAAAATTGTTTTTAACCGGTATCGTTTTAGCAGATATGAGTAATACATGTTTGAGTTGTGGACTATGGACTATGGGTTTAGTGGCAGTGGGATGTGCCGCCTAACGGTGTTCGTACTGGTTTTATGTTTCAATATTTTTCCAAATGGGATGGACTTATTTACATAGTTCTACAAATACGATTTATATAAAGTTATAGTTAGAGCAATTATAATACTATCAGCAGAACTTATTCTTTGCATGGTCGGGCTATATCACCATTTAAAGGTGAAGTGGCCCTGGTAGTCCAATAGATTTGGCGTATGTTAAGTTGATCTGCACAACATTATTAATATATTTAACAATTTTGATTGAGCACTTGAAAAAGTGTAAACGATGTGTTGAACCTTTCCAAGTAACCATCAAGGTGCCACCGCAGCCACCCACAACCCTTCGGTTTCTTCAAACCCACATATGAGATTCATATTCTGAATCGCCTGCCCGGATGCGCCTTTGACCAGATTGTCGATCGCAGAGACCACAACAACACGATTGTTCAACTCATCCACCTCAAAACCGATATCACAGAAGTTCGAACCCCTGACCGCGCTTAGCGTTGGGATCCCATCTATCACACGTATGAACGGCTTGTCCTTGTAGAAATCCATGTAGTTAGACCGAACCTCATCCACCGAAACACTCGATTTTGTAAATATATGCGCTGTTGTCAGTATCCCGCGAACCGATGGGATTACATGAGGTGTAAAACTTATGTTTGTAAGTGAACTGTCAAGGTAGTTGAGTTCCTGGAATATCTCGGCATGGTGGCGATGTGTTGTCAACTTATATGCCTGTATGTTTTCAGCCATGTTCGGATAATGTGAAGTTGCACTTGGATTGATGCCCGCACCTGAAATACCGGATTTTGAATCAAATATCACGGATTTGACCACACCCGCAGCCACAAGCGGTGCTGCCGATAGTATCGCACCTGTTGGATAGCAGCCCGGATTTGATATGAACATCTCACTCTTAATCCCAGGGTGCAGTTCAACAAGACCAAAGACCGCATCCATCGGATTGGTGTGTTCCATGCCATACACCTGCTCGAACACATCGGTCTTAAGCCGGTAATCTGCACTCAGGTCAATGACTTTTGTATTGCCATCAAGCAATTGCGGTACAATGTTCATCGAAGTTCCGTGTGGGACAGCGACGAATACAACATCGCAGCGATCTTTTATAGTATCAGGACTCAAGTCTTCGAATTTCATATCCAAAAACCCGCGCAGGTGAGTATGTGTGTCACATACATCCTTGCCTGCAAGGCGTCTTGATGTCACTACCTCTATATTGGCGTATGGATGTCTTAGTATCAGGCGCATCAGTTCCCCGCCTGTATATCCGGACCCGCCAATAATTCCCACATTAATCATATCGCTCATAACATGATGTATAGTTCCAATATTAATTAAGGTTATTATTGAGCGAGTCTGATTTTAATCAATATTGATGGGGTGTTTTACATATACTATTTAATCAGGTGATTTTGCTTTAAATGTGACTTACCATACATATTATTGAATTATATTTTTACTGAAGTTGAATTGACTGCAAATATCTATTAGTTTCAATTCACTTGGATCAGCATTATTAAGTAAAACGTCATTGTATTGCCAGAATAAAACAGGTGAATCAAAAAATGTCCGCAACGAAAATAATTTATCTCGCAGCACCCTTATTCTCGGTGGCTGAACGGGAATTTAACCGTAAACTTCGCGATCAGATGGTTAAAAGCGGTTTCTCTGTATTCCTGCCACAGGAAGATTCCAACGATACCAAAGATATGAGACATCATGAAAAACAGAATTACATTTTTAAACAAAATCTTAAAGCGATTGACAATTCTGACATTATCGTAGCAGTTCTTGACGGAGGTAGTGATGTTGACTCCGGCACAGCATGGGAACTTGGCTATGCATTTGCTACTAAAAAACCAGTGATCGGGCTCAAAACAGATTTCAGGACACTTGGCTCGGAAGGCACTGTAAACCTCATGATTGAAGTGTCATTGGATGTACTCGCAACTGATACCTGTGAACTCATGGATGCCCTTAAACAATATTGATGATCATCCGATCCCATTACACTCAAAATCCACAACATCACTGCGTTGCATAGGCTCATCCACTTTTTTCCATACAATAACAGCAGCAATCACCATCAAGGCCGCACACACAAAAAATGGTGTCTCAAAAGTAACATATCCTGCAAGCAGTCCACCAAATATGGGGCCTATTGCCATCCCACCTGCATAAGCTGTAGTAATCATGCTGAGTTTTGAACTGACCATTGACCCACCAGCCAGATCTCCCGCAAGAGCAATTACAGGAGTGTCAATGGCTGCGATGGTGAATCCCTGCAACGCACGAACCAGTATCAACTGCTCGACACTTGTCACATAACCGGTACCAATCACAAGAGGGGCACTTAATGCAAGACCACCGACAATCAACTTTTTTCTGCCAATCTTATCGGATAATACTCCGATTGGTGTCTGGAACAATAACCGTGCAAGCATATATGCGGACAATGCGATCCCCAATGAAAACTCAGATGCCCCTAGCCGGATTTTATACTCAGGCAGAAGCGCTACAATCATCATAATACCGACCATCATCATGAACATAGCACCTGCAAGAATTATAATTGAACTTTGGCCTTTATTCACATTTTTATCCAATACCTGCTCAACACAGTCACTGTGTGTCTCTTTTACAAAAAGGTTTACTAAGATGAAACTTACAAGACCAAATGCAGCGCACAGGTAAAAAGCGGTGTTGAAATTGTAATACGTTGCAACCGCACCACCAATAACCGGACCCAAACCAAAGCCTAAACCCCTGATTGTAGAATATATGCCAACAGCTTTACCACGTGTGGCCGGAGTGGATAGGTGTATCACCATTGTGACAATCGCAGGTATGGTTGCACCGACAGTTATTCCCTGCATGATCCTGAGAACAAGTAACTGCTCGTAGTTTGTGATGTATGCGTACAGAAATGATAAGATAGTATAACCGACCAATCCAAAGATGATGAAGGGCTTTCTCCGATCAAGTTTATCTGACAGTTTGCCCATCAGGGGTTGTGAAATCGCGTTAAACAAACCGAAAACAGTCATAACCAGACCGGCTTTAAGAGTAAGCGGCATGTCAGGAAATATGGATGTATGCAGATCAACTACATATAATGGTATAAGAGTTATCAACATCCCTGTACCCAGATCCTCAAAAAACCTGGACAATGACAATATATACAGTTTCGGATTTACAGTGTCTGAAACCTTTGGATTTGTAGTATGTTTCGTACTGCTGTTTTTCATTGTGTTTTACTCTCATATGTTGCGTTCACAAATTACTATCAATTTGCTATATAATAGTGTTGCAATCACCTATTGCAAAAACATGATAAAATGTATTGTATCCCAAGATAGGTTCATATGACCCTCAATCTCTCTGCATACCGATTTTTATGCTAATTAATTTTATCCTTTTCGTAAGATCTTAGGATTTCAATATATTCTTTTACAACATAACCTGAAATACCTGTAAAAAATGCGATTTCCCATTCATCGTATCCTAACATGTAGAGTTTCTCAATGCGAGTTCCATCCTTTATGTATCTGTCCGTGGACTCTGGTGTGTGGTCTATTAAACGAGCATTCTCTGATGTTGGAATCTTTTTCTTGTAATTGTGAAAAGCTAATCTTTTATGAGTAAGGGTTTTGCCGATATCCATTTCAGTCCCAGCACGTGGAACAACTTTCTCCGTCCTTTTTTCATAACCAAGAACATAATTGGAAATACTGGTCACAGAAAGCCTTAACAAGATAGAAACATCCGTTTCAGTGAGGACGCCACCCTGTTCCTTTGTTTCATTAAACATTCTAACTATTAGTTTCTCCAGAAGTTCACTTTTCTTAACATTTTTTACCCTGTCTTTTACATCATCCTGACTTATTAAGGTTAATGTAACCGGAATGAGTTGCATGTCGCTTAACTTTTTACCTTTTGAATACTTCTGTCCGCTTTGCAAAACGAGCCATCTCAACATACCCGGGCGTATGAAATCTCCATCTAAATAGAACTGATCATTTAACTCAACTATTTTTTTCACAAAAAGACTTACCACATCGGGTCCGCCAATATATCCAAATTCTGTTGTTATAAGATTGAATAGGCTTGTTTCATACGTTTTTGCAGTAGATGGACCATATGCTTTCCTGTACCAATCTTCTTTCATATCTTCACTCCCGTGTTTTTTTTGAAAGTCATCGGTGGATCATAAACAGTTATATTACTCACCAACTCGTCAATTTTTTGTTTATGCTCACCGTCCTTATAGTTCCTGTAAAGTTCTTGATATTCCTTTACCAAACGTTCAGATATCCCAACGATTAAGCGTATATTGTCAATAGACTCGCTTCTTGCAGTGAGAATCGAAACACGAGAAAAATCCTTGATATAACGTTCAATACTCTTCAATGAATGCCGTGTTGATGTCTTGATTTCAGACGTGGTGTATCCTTTCACAAATAATTCTACGATTTTGGTTTTATGTGATGAGGGACCAATATCTTTTACAACACCTCTTATTGGAACGAAAAACCCTCTTCCTCGGAGGGCTTTTATGTCCCTTTTAAGCGTACTATAACTATTCTTTAAAAGTTTGACGAGATCTTTGATCGTTAAGAGTGCATTTTGCTCTCTGGCTTGTTGTGTGATCCTTAACACTACATGTTGTCTATAGGTCGATAAACCAAACTGTTCGTAAACCTCCATGTCCTCCGGAGCATCCAATGTCAGGATTACCTCTCTATGCTTTGAATCAATAATCGACTTTCCGGGACCTTCTTCATCAGATATGGCAAGATACACCATTTGGCCATCATGTACATTTGATTTGTTGCCCTGGAAAAAATCTGTACTCATTTCGAGTATTGCATCTGCAGTAATTGGTGCAAAATTAAAGCCGTTCATTAAATGAAGCCGAAACATTTGCTCCTTTGTCATTCCATTTGTTGTTATATACACATTGTTCATATTTATTACCACCAATACATTTAGTTTGTGGGGTCATATGAACCAATTGAAGTTTCACAGCATTGGTAAAACTATTGTATTTTCTTTCCATTCGAACAGTATTTTGATCGATCATTAATTCACACCCCTTCCCCTCGATTTCAATTGGACATGATTTTTTTTCATACCGGAATCA
>JBQVMC010000024.1:0-19692 GCA_052361145.1 Methanosarcinaceae archaeon | reverse complement strand
GGCATTTTCCATAATATACTATAATGAATGATCTATATCATTAGTCGATATCTTATTGGCAAGATTGTATGCACTTTTAATAATGGATTGAATGGCACAAAAAGTATCGTATATGTACCGAGTCAGTACACCTTTATATTTGTGCCAAGCGGTTGGTTTAACAAGTTCATTATGAAAACAGCGAGGCTTCATGCGCGCGGAATGGCACGTTTCAATACCACGAACATGAAAAACAAAATTGTTTTTAAGCGGTGTCGTTTTAGCAGATATGTGAAATCCATGTTTGAATTGTGAACTATGGACTATGTGGAAAGGCTCATGATATTTTTTGTCCCAAAATTCTCATATTCTTTGAAAGAACAGGAAGTAAACCTTCGAACAGTATATGCTATCGATGCTGGTCTGGTAAATATTGCTGGATTCCGGTTCAGCGAAAACATCGGAAAACTATACGAAAATGCAGTCTTCCTCGCTCTCATGAAAAAAGGAAATGATATCTACTACCACAAAACAGATCGAAACGAATGCGATTTTATCATAAAAGAAGGTCAAAAGATAACAGAAGCCATACAGGTATCTTACGAACTAAATGAAAACAAAGACCTGAAGGTAAGAGGTTTGCTGGATGCAATGGATGCATACAATCTCAAGGAAGGCATCATAATCACAGAAAACCAGAACGATGAAATAATGGTTGACGGTCTTAAAATTATAATTAGGCCACTTTGGAAATGGCTTCTGGATTTCTAAGGTTTGTGCCTTTGTGGTTGTCACATATAGTTCTAAATTAGACTTTCGGAGTAGTATATTTGAGTTCTCTTTTACAGATACGCAGTTAGCAATTAACTAGATATACATCACATTGAGAAGTAATTAATTGAATCGAATTTGAATGCATCCGGATCTATTTCCTGGACTTCCAGAACGAATCTACTGGGGGATAATGGCTCACCCCACGGGGTAATTTCGCTCATTGTAAGTTTAAGTATCTTCTTTGCCCGGGTAACGGCTACGTAGAAGAGTCGGCGTTCTTCTTCGATTGGATTGAATCCGATCATAATATCGGATTCGTCTTCGTTCTCGCGTTCGATTGAATCACCCTCCGCATTTTCTCCCATAATCGACCGATAATGTGGCAGTATATCCTCATTACAGCCGGCTATGTGGACAATGTCCCATTCAAGACCCTTGGCTTGATGTATCGTGGATATGATAACATGGTCATCAGGTACGTTTGCTTTATTCGCCTTACTTTTTCCTTTTAGTTGGACTTCGTGTAAGAACTCATCTATCGGCATGTCGTTTAGTTCTTGGAGTGTTTCTTCAAGTTCTTTTATTCGCATTTTGTAATCTTCGTCTTTTGCTAAGGGGGATACTGCATGCAGTTCTAAAAACGGTTCAAGATAGTCCATCATGGATGCGTTCGGTTGCTGTGCACGTGTTCTGGCTTCAGTCAATACATTATCCAGCAATTTAATGGATGTTTTCGCTTTTACACTTTTTAGTTTTATTTCAGCGAGGGTTTTGTTCGGCTCATTTTGAAGATGTGAAATTATAGTCTTTGCAGTTTTTGGACCAATTCCCGGCAGTATACCAAGAATACGTTCCCATGCGATCATGTTCTGAGGGTTGTAGACGAGTTCCAAAAACGCAATAAAATCACGGATGTGTTTTTTATCGAACAGGTCTTTTCCGCCAAACACCACATACTGTATTCCGTATGAAAGTAGATGTCTTCCAAGGACATGGTGTATGCCCACCCTGTTCATTTGAAATGTTCGGGCAAGCACAGCTATTTTGTTAGGGGTGGTGCCGTTTTTGACATAAGTGTATATCTGGTCTGCGATATATTCAAGTTCATCGTAGATGTTTGTGTGCAAAGAAACCGTAGGTAATTCCCCATCGGCCAGAGTCGCATTCATCTGTTTTTCTTCAAGTCTGATTTTATTATGATTAATTGATGCGATTGCAGCATTGATTATTTGTGGGGTTGAACGATAATTATGTGTCAGGATCACAATCTTTGTTCCCTCAAATGCATATCGAAATCCGAGGATATGTCCAGGTGTGGCGGCTCGCCATTCGTATATTGCCTGTGCTTCATCCCCAACTACTGTTATATTTGCATTGTTCTTTCGAAGTTGTCTGATCAATGCTGCCTGAATATTGTTGGTGTCCTGATATTCGTCAACGAGAATATATTCGAATTGCTGTTCGTACTTTTGTTGAACAGTTTCATTTTTGTATAAGATATATAATGCATATACCAGCATATCATCGAAATCAACTACGTTATTGCTTAGTTTCATTGCATGATACTTGCTATGTATCTTCTGTATCAGTTTGATGTATTCGTGATGTTTTGGAAATTTAGATTCTATTACGTCAGCGATTGAATATTCGATATTGTCAAGGAATTTGTGTGCAGGGTCATATTGCATGGCATTTCTTGCAAAGGAGATGATTTCTAAAATATCTTTGGATTTTAGTTCGTCATCTTCGAGTTCCATATTTTTGATGATCTGCGTGATATTTTTTAGGCAATCATCCGGCATAATGATCGTATATTTGGAGTTTAGACCCGGAATCTTGGAATGGTTTTCCCGAAGGATGCGGTTGCATATGTTGTGAAATGTTCCGACCCACATATCACGAATATCATATCCCATGGCAATGAGACGCGATTTCATTTCGTTTGCTGCCTTGTTGGTGAATGTAACAAGCATGATCTCATTGGTGGTTACAGAGTTGTCGAGTAATGCTGCGACTTTTGCCATGAGCGTTCTGGTTTTGCCTGTGCCTGCAGATGCGAGGATGAGCATTGGTCCGTCAAGGTTCTGGATGGCCTGAGTCTGTTCGGTATCTAAACTCACACCGATCTGGTTTTCTTTTTTTGTGCTCATTGTTGGCCTATTATTATATATCCCGTATTTCTCATTATTTGATTTATCGTAATGAAGCAAAAGACTCTTTCCTCTCCACATAAACGGCAGAGAGGGGTAGTTGACTCGGATAGATCAACTAAAGAGTTTACCCAATGCATCGAGCAAAGACCAGTACTTCAGATTAGCTCTTTATTTTATCCTTTCATCAAACCCAACAAATGGAATATTTATGCCATGTGAATCATTCCCCCCAATATCAAATCCTGAAGGGGATGATTCAATGGATTTTCATGACATTCCTTTCTATGGAGACAAAAACACATTCGGTGTGGTTCAATGATAGCGATTTAATTTCGTAGTGGCGAAGATGGGATTCAAACCGAATAAGAAAGAGCGATTACTCGCTCTTTTTTATTAGGCGATTGCTGCGATGTTAAAAATCGCTAAACAAATACCATTATTTTATTTGATTACCCACAACTCATATGTATATTTGACATTTATTTTATATTTGATTAATATTTGATTGATATTTGGTTTACATTTATTTTATACAGTTGCATTAGTCCGTTTATAGAATAATAAGGGTGGCCTCAGGATAAAATCTTATCCAGTTGCCCAAGGGACACGGCGAGTTTGATCTCCTGCGCGATCCTTCGACCCGTTGAGAGATTCTCCTCAATAAAATCTGAATACGAGGAGCCGGATGGATAGAGGTTAGTACCTGCCACGATGCGCGCAGATATCTCAAACACCTTGATCTCCAGTTTATCGGTAAACACAGTCTCAAGACAGAACGGACCTATCATACCGCCAAAAAGCCCAAGCGATTTTTCAACCACACGTTCCCCGAGTGAAAAAACAAGTGGCAACAGGGATTCCCGTGCAACGAGCGGTACATTACCAGTCACAACATATGTCGGATGAATGCCGGCACTCTCAAGTTCACGCGGAGATCCTAGCCTGAATATCTCGTCAGCATTGGATTCAACACGCCTGTCCATACTCAACATCTCTAGTGTACCTTCGCTTAACTGATAACCCTCTTTTTTGATAGGTGAATAGAAAAAATGGAGATAGTATCTTGTGCCTACTATAAACTCCTGTATCGAGTATTTTTCATTTTTGTCAATATTCTCTTTGAAATCCTCATAATTCTTAGCAACAAAGAAACCGCGACCGCCCTTTGCACCGTGATATTTCACCATTACAGGACTCTTGATGTCTTTTGGATCAAGAATTTCTTTTGGCATGTGAATGCCGGCACTTTCCAGCCATTGCCGTTCCATATCCCGATCAGATTCCCATTCAAGCACTGCCCGATTACCAAACGTCGGTACTGCAAGTTCTGTGAAATCATCTGTACCCATATACTCTACAAACGATCCATGAGGAACAATGATAGCGTTTTTTGCGATGAGCTCATCAACGATACCGCAAATGTCCCGATAACTATCAACAATGATAAACTCATCCGGCTTTGCCTTTGGGAATGCGTCATAAAAACGCGGTGGGCTTTTCAGGCAAATCCCGATCGTTCTTAAGCCTTCCTTTCGCGCCCCATCGAATATCTGAAGGCTTGAGTGTGAACACACTGTCGCAATAGCTAGATTATTAGTATCATAGTTTCGAAGTATGTCAGAGATATGCTCTTTAGTTATCATTATTTGACCTCAAAATTTTATATTAGATTGTACGGTTTGCTATTTAAGTTTACGGAATCATATTTTAGAACTTTTCATGGCGTCAAGATAGGTTTGGATTTCACAAATCAATGTCAACAAACTGCGACCGCACCTGTTTACACCCCTAAAACCGACTGAAGAGTAGCGATTAATTCACTGAATTGATTTGCTGACTCCAAAACGTCAATAAAATCTTCTAGAACACACATTCACTTCGTATCATCAATTGGTATATCTGGCTCCTTCTTATCTTCCGATATTATTTTTATGGGCATAAGCCATGGCTGCTTGAGAGTATGGATGAAATACCTGGCGGAATTGATGCATGATTTGTGTCCTATTTTGGAATCGATACACCAGGATAAAACGAAAAATTAATCAAATGTCGGGCTATTTGGAAGTACTGTACCAAAAACATATTATGCTGCACAAATCATGTACTTAGCATGAAAATAATCGGTATTGCCCGTGAAGCACTTGAGTTTATACTTGGTGTCAGCAAATCCATGTCACCGAAAGAGTTTGCAGGACTTTTGCAGCAAACAGAGGGAGTTATAACAGATATCATGATACTCCCGGGTACCGAATCAAGTGATCGAAACGCTGTGATAAAATTGTTCATGATGCCAAACATCAAATCCGTAGGTTCTGTCCATAGTCATCCGACATCTAATGTAACACCATCAAAAGCAGACCTCCGGCTTTTTGGAAAAACAGGAAACCACCACATAATTGTCGGAGCACCATATAATAAAAATAGCTGGAGATGCTATGACAGCGATGGAAATGTACAAAATCTTCCGGTGCTGGATGTTGAATTGAATGATGTAGAAATACTTTGAAAATTTATGTGTCAAATTGCTCACAACACAGCATCATTTCAACTGTCAAACCTTTAACCATAATAGCAAAAACCATATTGAGTGGTACAGGTGCAATATACAAAAATTGTGAATTTAAACTTAAATTTAAACTTAAACTTAAACTAAAATTTAAATTTAAACTTTAACTTAAACCTTATACGCCAATAGGTAAAACTAAAAACAATTGCTTTGTAATATAAGTGCCTGTAAACATTGAATGCAAATAACTGCCCGTAAAAAACGTTCCAGGCAATCGAATCAAATGACAGGCACTGAGATTAGAAATATATGCACACACTATCAAATAAGTTTACGCGGCTGCTTATGCTCCGGTAACACCGGAAGTGGCATAGTATTAATAAGGACAGGAGTTTCAACTTCTTTTGCGCGCTCAAGCAATAACTCCTTACCTTTCTGGGTGATCGCAAACAATGGAACTGCTGTCCCGACCTGGGCAAGAGGCTTGATAACATCGCGCACATTCTTTGATGCACAGCCTGTCGTAATATCCAGATAATCAAGTAGTTTTAGTGCATCGTCCCGGCTTACGCCAGTCACATGTGCACCAATAATTGTCAGGTCTACCCCAAGTTCGGATTCAACATCCCTGAGTATCTTTGCAGTATCAGGATCAATGACTGACACGGCAATCTTTTCGTAGCCGAGTTCTGCCGCCTTTCGTACACCCATAACAGGATCGATCTTCGCAGTTGAAGGATCAACAACAATCCCGCCATTTTTGTCAATTCCATTAATGATGCCATCAATAGGCTCTGTTTCAACAAGTCCCGATATACGCGCACCCATACCCTGCACAAGTTTCGGATTATTGGTGATCACAGTTCCTGCACCATCACATACCGTTACAGTTGTATCAAGCGCACCTCGCCGAAGTCCGGTCATCATAATTTCAGACACTCCGAACCCAACAAAAACCTCAAGTTCTAACTGCCGATTATCTGTGAACATACCAAAATCCTTGATGCGAAATTCCATGTTTTTTCTAACTTCATCAGAGGTTATTTTTTTGATCCCGCGCATCTTATCAAAAATAGGGCACCATTCAACCTGTGGCTCACCTACTTCTACCACTTCACCGTTTTCCACAACTACTTTTGTATTACCAAGCATTTCCATAACATGAGGCATAATATCACCTTTTAATGCGATTAAACAAATTACTCCGACCTATTAAACTAACATATATTAGGATGTTTTTTCCAGTGTTCCCTGACAAGTTCCTCTCTTGGAATTGGAGCAGACTGCTTCTCCCGTTCATTCATTTCATTATCAAATGCTGCGAGAGAACTATAGAGATACCAGATACCATCCTCTTGATAGGACTCAAATACATTCGGGTCTCGCGCATCATCGTCAGGATCAATGCTTCTTTCAAAATACTCGCGATAACCTTCAAGTACCTTTTTATTATCCATACTAAAATTACATGAATGGAACACATATATTTGTTTTGGAAGGTGGCGGCAAAACAATGAATTTATCACAATGCATTGCGCCGATCAACAATCTTTTGTGCCTTTCCGGCAGTCCTTGGAATAGTTCCTTTCTCAGCAAGATCCACATTTGTCCTGATGTTCAACACCGCTTTTAACTCATTTTTGACATGTTCCCGCACTGCTGCAAGGTCTTTCAGTTCGCCGGTAAATGTATTTTTCTCAAGTTCAACCCTTACTGTGATCTCATCCATCCTGTGCCGGTTCCTATCCAGCAATACCTGGAAATGCCCGGTAATCTCCGGAATCTTTGCAATAACATCTTCTATCTGGGATGGAAACACATTAATTCCCCTCACGATAAGCATGTTATCAGCCCTGCCAAGTACACGTGAGATCCTCTGTGTAGTCCTGCCGCATGCACATTCGCTCTCAAGGAGGCGTGTAATGTCTCCGGTATGATATCTGATAAGAGGCAACGCTTCTTTTGTAAGGGATGTGAGGACGAGTTCGCCTTTCTCACCTTCTGCGACCTGCTCACCATCACTATCCTGCACTTCGACAAGGAAATGGTCGCTCCATATATGTAATCCATCCTGTTCCTTGCACTCAAAAGCAACACCCGGACCAAACATCTCCGAAAGTCCGTATGAATCATACGCTTTGATATTTAGTACCTTTTCCAGTTCCTTTCTTGTATTCGATGACCACGGTTCAGCACCGAAACACCCGATATTCAATGACAGTTTATCCAGAATATCCATCTGTTCTGCGGTCTCAGCAAGGTAAAGCGCATACGAAGGTGTGCAGTGCAATGCTGTCACACCGTAATCGATCATCATTTCAAGCTGCTTAATCGTATTTCCGGTACCGCTTGGAATGGTCATTACACCTAATTTTTCAGCACCGTAATGGACACCCAGTCCACCTGTAAATAAACCATAATTTACAGCATTTTGTAATACATCATACGATCTGACACCAACCATCATAAGATCGCGTGCCATAATGTCAGACCATGTGTTAATATCCTGTGCAGTATAACCGACAACAGTCGGTTTCCCGCTTGTTCCGGATGAAGCATGAATGCGCACGATATCATTAGTAGGAACTGCAAACAATCCGAACGGGTAACTATTCCGAAGATCTTGCTTCACAGTTGATGGAAGAAGGCATGCATCATCCAGTGATCTAATGTCACTTGGAACAATACCTTGCTGTTTGAATTTTCCTGTATAGAATGGAACATTTTTGAATACATTAGCAACAGTTTTCTTCAACCGCCTAAGTTGCAATTTCTTAAGTTCGCCATGGTCCATTGTTTCGTATTTTGTTTGCCAGTATTCCATTTAATGCTCTCCATGTTTTTGCATAATTTGTCCATGTGATTTGCCTCTTTGCTTAAATGCATTGCTCTTTGTTATAACCCATCTTCGCCACTACGAAATTTAATCGCTATCAGTGAACCACACCGGTTTTCAAATCTGTTCTACACCTTATTTACTCCGATCGATTTCAAGTATATGCTCATTCTCAAATATTTACAATTGAACAAATCCATAATGTTTTTTTGCGCACTCGACATGGACGTAAGTTTCAGAATCCGGGAATTAGTTCCCTTCAGACCCAACTTTCCAATTTCACATCTCTCCAGTATGCGATAAACTTTATTTACACTACTCACACCCTCAATCTTATTTTCCCTGAGCTTATTGGTAATAGTTACATCCAGCAAATAACTCAGAATGCATATCGTATAATGTGCGCGAACATGTTCCTTCGTATAAACAAATGTCGGCTGGAACTTAAGGAATGATTTCACTTCTTTGAATCCTTCCTCCACCCGATTTTTATCCCTGTATGCCTTGATAAGTCCTCTGGGATCAAGTCTATACTTCTCCGGCTCTGTAGTTTCGCAGATGTTCGTAACCAGCATCCATACACCATCTATCAGCATTGCCTTTTTAATCGCTTTTGTTTTTCTCTCGTAAACGAGATCAAATGTCTGAACCTCAGAACCACCATTCTCATTCAGAACTGCTGATTCAAGGTGATAAGATATAAACTGATTCACCTTAAACTTCTTCAAAATCTCGTCAATCCTTTTTTCAGTCGGTTTCACCTGACGGCTCTTTTTCGCCTCCATAAGAGATTGTTTCTCTCGCTTAAGCTCCTCTATCGCTTTTTCTATGGACCTTTCCCTTGATTTACGATGTACTTCAAGCAGATCCGGGCTAAACACCAGAATATGCCGCCGCTTATTGCCATCCAATCCCAGGTCTTCGTAGTATGTGTTATCATCGTATTTGGTTAAACCAATCGAAATAATCTTTTTTTCCGTGGTTTCTTCTTTAAAATTACTGAATCGCTCCGACTTAATTCCTTCAACTCCGGATAGCTGGTTTTTATCCAGAGCAGTAATGTACAGGTATTTCTTACTGTCTTCCAGATGTTTCAGGTTATCGTCTGAGACCATTCCACGATCAAACACCAGGGTAATTTTCTCAAATCCAAACTTCTGTGCCCATCTATCAGCGTTTCCCGTCAGCGTTTTGACATCGGCAGTGTAATCCTCAAGAATGTCCCATGAAAATGGTTCACCTTTTGAGTTAACAAGGAGTGAAAGAACAACCCTTTTGCTTTTGAATCCGTGTGATTTGGTTCGACCGGAACTGGCAAGCTCACATTTTGTACCCTCAAAATGGGAGTCGGAAAGATCATAGAAAACCATTCGCATGCTTGCATCATCTCGTTCTTTAAGTGTGTCGTAAAGCCAT
Source organism: Methanosarcinaceae archaeon (assembly GCA_052361145.1). GTDB lineage: Archaea > Halobacteriota > Methanosarcinia > Methanosarcinales > Methanosarcinaceae > Methanovorans. The sequence continues at coordinate 10,028 of JBQVMC010000024.1, read as the reverse complement.
TGCTCAATTTTTTCTTTTTGCTGTTCGATTAACGTGAGTTCACGATATATTCGTGATTCGTTAAAATGCGCTCTATCAATTCCAAGTATGAGGTCACAAGCGGTTGTTTTAAACCAGTCAACAGCACTGAGATAACTTCCGGGATCTAGACAACGGTAAAATGTTAGAATCTTGGCAATGTCACCTGTTGATATGTCTTTTTTCCTGTTTTTACTGGTTTCTTCTGGCAATGGAAAGAGATCTGATAGACCCCATTCCTTATCCCACAAATGGTTCAAAAAAGCTACGTCAAGGTAGTTCAAATGATCTTCGAAAAGCAGGTCATCAATGGTTGCAACAATTGTGTCAGTGGACTGGCTAATCTTAAGCACGTTGCGTATTTGTTGTGCTTTTTCAGGAGAGAGTTTTCCGAGATAGGAAATTATGTTCTTTTTACTCTTGCCGTCTTCTCGATATGATTCGGCAAGTGTGTAGTAATTGTAGGTGTCATTCTTCTTTTTTTTAGGGTGTGTTTGTAAATACATGGTCTGTTCTACTTATATTGTATAAACCAGGTAGTATATAAGTGTTTTGGTTTTGAATTCTGTTCTACACATAAAAAATTAAAGGAAGTGTTCTTATGATGGAAATCGTGAGAAGGAGGCATTATGAGGAGTTATTTATGCAGGGCAATGGTGAATTTTAGTGGGATACTGGAGAACATGGGTTATATGGGAAAACAACAAAATTGTGGAAGATCTAGTTCTAATCCCATTATTATTCCTCAAAAGAGGGAATCACACTTAAACTATTTACACATTATCACTAATCCAGAGACACGACCCTATATTCATTAGTGGTATAATATCTGCTGAATTGAAATTTGATCCGGTTTTCTGCCATACTTTTGATATTTCATTGACATATTTGTAACCATTGGAGTATATCTTAAGGTCTTGTATTCCAATATGTGATTCATCCTACTGATAATCATTCACACGTATTCGAATGGACACGTATTAAATCAAGTTTACTTGATTTAGATACAAACTGTCTTTTTAAGAAGTCTTATATATAAATCCCACCTTTTGCTAATCGATAATCATAGAGGTATATACATGAGCATAGTAACTGACGCGCAGAATGGTAAAATTACAGAAGAAATGAAAACAGTAGCCAAGATAGAGGGGCTTGAACCTGAATTTATAAGAAGAGGAATTGCAGCAGGCAGGATCGTCATACCGCTCACTCCTTATAGGGATGTAAAACACTGTGGTATTGGGAAAGGACTTACTACAAAGGTCAATGCATCAATTGGTACATCATCCGATATTTCAGATGTGGAGATGGAGGTCAAAAAGGCAATTGTTGCAGAAGAAGCAGGTGCGGACACATTGATGGAATTGTCAACCGGCGGGGATTTCCTTGACATAAGGAAAAAGGTCAACAATGCAGTTTCACTGTCTGTCGGATGTGTTCCACTGTACCAGGCATTCATTGAAGCGGCAAGGAAATACGGTTCAATTGTGGACATGAAAGAAGATGAACTTTTCAAAGCCACAGAAGATCAGGCAAAACTGGGAACAAATTTCATGGCTATTCACACAGGTATCAACCAGATAACTGTAGAAAGACTTAAAAAACAGGGTCGATATGGTGGATTATGCTCACGGGGTGGCGCGTTTATGACAGCATGGATGCTCCATAACGAAAAGGAAAACCCATTGTATAGTGAATTTGACTATTTGCTTGAGATAATGAAAGAACATGAGGTTACACTTTCCACAGGTAATGGAATGCGTGCAGGTGCAGTCCATGATGCAACAGACCGTGCACAGATCCAGGAACTTGTCATGAACGCCGAACTTGCAGATAAAGCACATGCAGAGGGCGTACAGGTAATTGTGGAAGGTCCGGGGCACGTACCTATAGATGAGATAGAGACAAACGTAAAACTCATGAAAAGTATGACCAACGACAAGCCGTTCTATATGCTTGGACCACTGGTCACGGATATCGCACCTGGTTATGACCATATTGTTACAGCCATCGGAGCATCCATGTCAAGCGCAGCAGGTGCTGACTTTTTGTGCTATGTAACTCCTGCAGAGCATCTTGCACTTCCAAATCTTGAAGATGTAAAAACCGGTGTCATGGCATCAAGGATCGCAGCCCATATTGGCGATATGATTAAACTTGGAAAACGCGACCAAGACCTTGCAATGGCACGCGCACGATCTAAACTTGACTGGAATGCAATGTATGATGTTGCAATTGACCCGGTACATGCAAAAGAGATCAGGGACAGCCGTGCACCTGAAGATGATGACGCATGCACAATGTGCGGGAATTTCTGTGCACTTAAGATCGTGAACGAAAATTATAACCTTGCAAAGTAATGCCTTTTGCATTACTTTTTTCTTATTTTATATTTTCACCTCGCTTGTACCGATCCATTTTTTTCCATATCTTTAATTTAGGCCTGCAACTTCGTAATACGTGACTTTCGGACAAATTTGTTTTATTGTCATTTTAATCGCATCCGGTTACATAAAAAACACACATATTGTTCACCCGAAGGTAAAAATTGCTCAAATACCTGTCCGATATTTTTGTTACACTCCGGTGGCAATTGCTCTTTATTATTTGGCGGATTGCTACATGCGGTTGTTGTACAGGGTTTGGCAACTTAAGGTAGCAAACCGATGTTTTATCGAATCCAGATAATCAAAAACAAAAGATCTTTGCGTTACTTGCGATGATATCCAAATATAACTTGATCATAATTATGAATACATTTTTCGGTGCTTGATCACGTTGTAACACACGGGGTCATCCAGCGGTGTATTCACAATAGTGCAAATTTTCAAAAGAACTTTGATGCAAGAGATACCGTCTTTCTGCAATTGCTACACATTTCTGAAAAATTGCAATATTTACAAAGTTCACTCTCTTTTTTATCAGGCATTGTACCATCTTTTATCTTCCACACACGATTTTTGATCTTCAATACCTGACGCCTGTCATTGGCCCGAACAAGGACTTTCCTTACAATGCCGTGTCTTGCATACTCCACAAAACCATATTCCACCGTTTTTTCGTACTCCTCTTCAACAAGCATTGCAAGTGCAGCGACATGCAACCTGTCATTGTTCCATACGCCGTTTTCAGGGTATTTTCCGGTTTTAATGATCGACGGAATAATTTTGCCACCATGGCAAACAAGTTTAGCAGGCATACCTGCCAGCCCCATGCGCCCTGAATAGAGAATGGGATCGATTTTAAGAGGATCGATACAAGTTATGAACTCATTTTTTCCATGCTTTAAGATTGCTGATGCCAGGTTAGTAGCGATTTCTTTGATACATTCCAAGATCGCATACCTTGCATCATCCATGAGTTTTGAAGATGCATCTTCAAGTTCAGCCGGGCGGATAAGTTCAATATTATCACAAACACGACAAAGCTCGGTTTCAAGGCTTTTTATCATATTCTCGTCGTTTTGGGAATACGCGCTGGCAATATCCGGATATGCTAAACTCAGTTCTTTTAATAGCAAACTTTCAATATATGAAGATGTGATACCAGACATGAGCTTATATCCCCGGTTCAGGTAATACACCTGTCTGGGACACCGTAAGTACATGAGCAGGTCAGAAACATTCATCTTTATATCATTATTTTGTTGAAGCATGTCTTGACAGTTGATAGCAGGCATATTATAAAAGATTGAATATCAAACTGAAACAAAAACTAAAACAAAAACAGAAACATATTTCGGCAATGAACGAACTCACATTCGTTAAATATATATGCCAATCTCACATATGTAAAGTGTAACATGACTGATAATGGATCGTATGATAATATTCGCAAGCAATTATCCGAAAAAATGGCAGGTGAGATTACACTGTCTGAAAAACCGGGCGAAGCATTGAAAAAATGGAGATTGAACTTTGAGATTGCACAGACCGATCTCTCCAGTTATCTGGGTGTTTCGCCATCTGTCATCAGCGATTACGAAAGCGGCAGAAGAAAATCTCCTGGCACAATGATCGTAAGTAAAATTGTTGGAGCTTTGCTTAATATCGATTCTGAGCGCGGTGGCCAGAAGATACACGCGTACGAAGGTATGCTTTATACTGAGACCACATCAAAGGCTGTATACACCACATACGAATACACATATCCGATACAGGTTGCAAAACTGGCAACTTTGATCGAGGCTGATATAGTACACAAGGGAATTGAAAAACCATTGTATGGTTTCACGGTAATAGATAGTAAAAAAGCGATTGTCGAACTCTCATCACATGAGTTCCAGAACCTCTATGGCTGGAGCACAGAACGTGCAATGATCTTTACAAAAGTGTCCACTGGCAAATCCCCGATGGTTGCAATTCGTGTTACAAACCTAAAACCGGGTGTTGTTGTGATTCACGGGCTCCACGGGAATGAAGTTGACCCGATGGCTAAAAAGATGGCAGAAATTGACCGTATCCCGCTTCTTGCAACCACAATGGACCTTGATAAAATGATAGAAAGCCTGAAAAATTATAGCAAGTATAATTCAATTGAATAAAACCGTATAAATAATATAATTTATTAGTTTAACCAGGTGAAGAAAAATGAGTGTTGGTATTGTATCATACGGCGCCTATATCCCAAAATATAGAATAAAGGTGGAAGACATCGCCCGTGTTTGGGGCGATGATGCGGACATTCTCATTGCAGGCCTTATGGTTAATGAAAAATCAGTACCTGACCTTGATGAGGATACAGCAACAATAGCAGTAGAAGCCGCAAGGTCTGCAATTATGCGAAGTGATATTGATGCACAGCGTATTGGTGCTGTGTACACAGGGTCAGAGAGTCATCCTTATGCTGTCAAGCCTACAAGTACGATCGTTGCCGAGGCAATCGGATCCACTCCTGTGATGACTGCTGCGGATTTTGAGTTTGCATGCAAAGCAGGCACTGCTGCGATCCAGGCATGTATGGGTCTTGTGGGGTCTGATATGATCGATCTTGGTCTTGCGATAGGCGCAGACGTGTCACAGGGAGCACCGGGTGATGCCCTTGAATATACTGCTGCTGCCGGTGGAGTTGCATATATTATCGGTAAGAATGAATCAGAACTTGTTGCGATCATTGAAAATACATATTCATTTACAACAGATATTCCTGATTTTTGGAGGCGTGAAGGTATGTCGTATCCTGAACACGGCGGTCGGTTCACAGGCGAACCTGGTTATTTCAGGCATGTGAAAGGTGCTGCGAACGGGCTTATGGAAAAGATCAATACAAAACCCTCTGATTATGATTATGCAGTATTCCACCAACCAAATGGAAAGTTTCCGTCGCGTGTTGCAAAGATGTTAGGGTTCAGTAAAAAACAGATCGAACCTGGACTGGTTGTGCCAAGACTTGGAAATACCTATTCCGGCTCATGCATGATGGGAATAGCAGCAACACTTGATCAGGCAAAACCAGGGGATAGGATATTTGCCACTGCCTTTGGGTCCGGTGCAGGCGGTGATGCTTTCAGCATTACGGTTACAGACAGAATAGAAGATATCCGGAATCGTGCGCCGAGTGTTGAAGACCTGTTAAAGGATCCGATATACTTGGACTATGCAATGTATGCCAAACATAAAGGTAAGATAAAACTAAGATAAGGCTCGCATAAGGTATCAATCATGAGAGACGTAGCAATTATTGGAGTAAAGAGCACGAATATTGGTGAGATGTGGGATCGCTCATTCAGGGACATCTTTGTAGAAGCAGGTGTCGGAGCACTCAAGGATGCAGGTGTTTCAGGAGAGGATATCAATAGTATGTATGTCGGGAACATGAGTAGTGGTCAGTTCGTTGACCAGGAACATGTGGGTGCATTGATCGCTGATTATTCAGGGCTTGCAAGAAACCTTCATGTGCCTGCAATTCGTGTTGAAGCTGCATGTGCTTCCGGAGGATTGGCACTTCGACAGGGCATTTTAGCAATCGCATCAGGACACGAGGATATCGTTGTTGCGGCAGGTGTTGAGAAAATGACCGATATATCTGCATCAAGTGCATCGACTGCATTGGCTGCGGCGGCGGATCGTGAATGGGAAGGAATCATGGGTGCAACGTTCCCGGGACTGTATGCACTAATCGCGCGTCTGCATATGCACAGGTATGGGACTACCAGCGAACAACTCGCAGAGGTTGCTGTCAAGAATCATTTTAACGGTTCGATGAACCCTATTGCGCAGTATAAGAACAGGATTAATGTGGAGACTGTCTTAAATTCCATAATGGTGGCTGACCCATTGCACATTTTTGATTGTTCCCCAATCAGTGACGGGGCTTCTGCTCTTGTTCTTGCACCTGCTGAAATTGCGCGCGAATATACGGATACTCCAATATATATCAAGGCGACTGCACAGGCAAGCGATACCATCGCATTGCATGACCGGCGTGACATTACTACACTGTATGCTACTGTGGCTGCAGCGAAAAAAGCGTATGGGATGGCAAAAATGACACATGCGGATATTGATCTTGTTGAGGTACATGACTGTTTTACGATTGCAGAGATATGTGCTATTGAAGATCTCGGGTTTGCGAAAAAAGGCGAAGGTGGCAAGGTGACAGTGGAAGGAGAGACCGCAATCGGCGGACGGATCCCTGTAAACACATCCGGTGGACTGAAGGCATGCGGCCATCCGGTCGGTGCGACAGGCATTAAACAGGCTGTGGAGATCACCCAGCAATTGCGCGGTGAGGCGGGCAAGCGGCAGGTTGATGGGGCAGGGATCGGAATGACACATAATGTGGGTGGGTCAGGTGCAACGGCTGTGATTCATATTCTTTCGAGAGATAGGTGATATTTATGTCAGTTGTTAGATTCTGGAGAAAGCAGGTTCACAGGTACAACCTTATTGGTACGTATTGTAAGGAATGCGGCGAGTATTATTATCCTCCGCGAAACATGTGTCCCACATGCAGGCGCGATGGTAATCTTGAATCATATAAGTTCAGGGGAAACGGGGAAATTGTGACCTATACTGTTATTCATACGGCAGCCGAAGGATTTGAGCACCAGACCCCATATGTGCTTGCGATCGTTAAACTGGATGAGGGACCAAGACTTACAAGCCAGATCGTGGTCGATCCCGGGAAGATTGAAATTGGTATGAGGGTCAAGCCTGTTTTCAGGAAACTCGGTGAAAGCGGTAATAGGGGTATGATCTATTACGGTACTAAGTTCATACCTGAATAGATGTGAATAGAAATTTATGATAATGAAAAGATTACATGATCATTATATGAACAAATGATAGAAATAGAAGTTAAAGCACGCGCCGACCATGAGCGGATAAGGGAACTGCTCAAGGAACTTGGTGTGCGTGCAACTGGTGTGGAACACCATTGCGATACGTATTATAATGCCCCACACCGCGATTTTTCAATTACTGACGAGGCACTTCGGATACGAATAGTGAACGAGCACGCGGTTCTTACATACAAAGGCAAGAAACTTGATAGTGTATCTAAAACACGCGAGGAGTTTGAAACAGGGGTTGATGCAAAGAATATGCGCGATATTCTGCTTTCACTTGGTTTTGTCGAGTCAGGAATGGTTGTGAAAACACGCTCGGTTTTTGAGTTTGAAAACCTTGCGATATGTCTTGATTCGGTAGATGGACTTGGCGAGTTCATTGAGGTTGAGATGATGGCGGAGACAGATATGGAACTTAACAGGGCGCGAGTGTTTGCATTTATGGAGAGATTGGGTATTGGACAGGAAGATTCGATACTGATGTCGTATCTGGAAATGTTGATTGGTATGTCTGAAAATAAATAATGATTATTGTGAGTGTATATTCAAAAAACTATTCTTTCGCACCCTAAAAGAGATTGTTTTTCTATTTTTTCAATTTGTCTACTTTCGAAATATGTACTACTTCACAAGTATAATTTAAAATCATTCTATGATAGAACATATGCAGCAGAGTAAATTGATAATCAAAAGTTACAAAAAATTGACACGGTTTAGTATCTTACTTTCCGCAGACACTTTTTAATATATTCTGGATAACGAATCATGGCAAAAAAGATTCACCGTAGAGGGGACTTATTTTCCTCTGCGTGCTTCTTGCGTTCCTCTGCGGTTTTCCAAACCATTCCGGAAGATAATAAAAAGTCTCTTTCCGCAGGTAAAATAAATATTCGTATCATTTTTAATGATAGCGTTTTCAAAAATTAAATTGTATTTATATTTTATAAGTATGTGCTATTTATGGATAAATTTGCGGTGTTTTTGACATTCGTGCTAATGGTTTATGGCTGTATAATTAACAAAAACGCTATCAGAAACAATCATTGAATTTTTGTAGATACCTGCGGAAAATGAGCTTCTTTATAGGCAAAATGGAGGAGGTGAGCACCAACTCTCAATCCTCGTAATATCACTGGCAAAAACCATATCCTATAAGCCTCTGTTTCTCATCAAGGTTGGAAAGCAAAAACCTGTCCGTTTTGCTGTATGCAACCTCTTTTGTGCCGGAAAATGTAACAACGCATGTACTTGCAGGTGCTGCTGAATCCGTATTCGAACCATCAATTTTGATATTCTCAACACGCATTGGTGCCGATTGAAGTCCTGTAAAGATGTGCAACATATCTCCCACTGCGAATCCCTTTGAGAATTGTGAAAGTGTGCACTCAAGTGTAAGTCCGTCTGTGACCTCCTCTGCTTCAGATATCACAAAACCCCTTTCAAGTTCCTTTGACTGGATATTCTTAAGCGCCAAGCCGACCCTTGAACCTGTTGGGGCACTTTTCGCATCCACATCATGCAATTGTATTGAACGTATCTCTATATGTTTATTGACTGGGAATATACCTGTTTTGTCCTTTACATTTATCGTCCCTTGCAAAACAACACCAAGCACCACACATCCGATACCTGTCACATTAAAGAACTGGTCTATTACAACACGCCCGGATAATTCATTCAACTGTGCGAGTTCCTTATCCACTATATCTCCCATGAAAAATATCATCTCTTTTAATTCTTCCATACCTTCAAATGACGTTGTGGATATGGAAACATATTCCCAATTACTAAGTGCTGTGCCTGCAGTGATCTTTTTGATATCACTTTTCATTTCATCAATAGCATGAGGGTATGACATATCTGATTTGGTGAGAACGAAAATCCCGTGTTTGTATCCTAAAAGGTCAAGTGCAACAACACATTCGCCCGCAGATGCATCAAGACCGGTCGGAGGAATACACAACAGTGCGATATCTGAAAGGTTAAGTGCTGTAATCAACGGTTTGATCGCCTTTGGATACCCGTTTGCATCAATGGTTGTCAACACCCTGCCACTTTTAGCAAAGTCATACATTGTAATATCTGCTGTCTCTCCCTTTTTGCCCAGTTTAGATGCAAGCGTTGTCCTGCCGCTCTGTTCACTTCCGATAATAGCAATTTTTGTCATATTTGCACCATTTTATATATCATAGGGATTCGAATGCTCTTTTTGTAATATATGTCTTTTTGATTGTAAGCCGCATACTTCTGTTTGTCATCTTCACCATGGGTTTGTTAGGTTGATATGCATGTATATAATTTAGGCGGAATAATTCAGGGATACTACCTTGACTTTGTCAGATTGACATTTAATCCTTCTGGATTTTCATTTTTAATGTCATACCAATCCATTGGTGTTCGCTTAAGCAATCCATTCCTCCATTAGTCGTTCCCTATTTATATTAGGGTCCAGACTGTGCTGTAAATATATGTCATATATTGTAGTCATATTTAGTACCAGCCCCATGGATTCGATTACTTCTTTTAGTAGCCTGTATGCGTTTTCCCCAAATATTTTTGCCCAGCGTAGATGAGTGTAGCGATATGCATTTTCAGGATTCACATTTTTGTATTTGTATAGCAATACTGTTTGCAGAATTCAAATATATATGAATCAAAAACCAATGCAACCGCCGCCAGGCGGCATTTTCCATAATATACTATAATGAAAGATCAAAATCGT
>JBQVMC010000023.1:0-20452 GCA_052361145.1 Methanosarcinaceae archaeon | reverse complement strand
AGTTCTGCCGCCTGTTTATAATGCTTTAGCGCTTTATCTTTATCGCCGCGTTCATAGTACAAAACACCAAGGTCGTTATGGGCTATGGCAAAATCAGGATGCATTTCCAGCAGCCCTTCCAGCCCGCCTATAGCCTCCTCATGCCTGCCGTCATCAACCAGCCGCAGGACATCCTGATATATGTCTTCAGAAGATTTAACAATCTGATCCGCCTGCTCGATATTTTCCAGCCTATGAAGATTTTGCCTTGCATCCTCATTGCAGGGTTCAATCTCCAGCGCCCTGGAATAAAACAGCTTTGCGTCATCAAATTTGCAAAGAGATACAGATATATGGCCGGTGACAAGCAGGACTTCAACATCTTCCGGATTTGCGGCCAGAACCTTTACATAAATTCGTAAAGCATCCTCCACGCGGCCAAGTTCAACATAATAAAAATCAGCCAGGTTCTTCTGGAAAGTAATATTATCCGGATTAAGTTCTGCCGCCTGTTTATAATGCTTTAGCGCTTTATCTTTATCGCCGCGTTCATAGTACAAAACACCAAGGTCGTTGTGGGCTATGGCAAAACCAGGATGCATTTCCAGCAGCCTTTCCAGCCCGCCTATAGCCTCCTCCTGCTTGCCGTCATCAACCAGTCGCTGAACCTTTTGATATACTTCTTTTAAAGAGACGGCATCAGGCAATATAGACGAAACATCTTTCGGCCCGGTTTCCAGAGAATATCCTTGATCAAGAGGGCAAAAATGTTTTTCCCGGACAAACCCCTCTTTTAGAATTTGCGCTAAATTATAATTTGAACCTAAAGGCAAATCGGTCGGAAGGCCCCATTTATTCTTAAATATCTCCCAGTTTTTTGTGAGGCTTTCTTGATAGTCAATTTGTGCGCCAATAAATGTGCGGCTGCCAAAATGATGTATAAAACAGTCTTCTGCCATCCACGATTCAAAACCGGCTAATGTGGCACGCAGGCTGAAATCATCATCCTCGAAATTACCCAAGCCGTAACTGTTGTCCATACCGCCGATCCTATCAATAACGGCTCTTTTGATCAGCATGCAAAAACCCACCACACGCAAAAAGCGTTTTGCTTTCCCTGTATATTTTCTTGAAAATTCTGCGGCAAAATCATCCAGTCCGTCGAGGTCTGTTATATTATAAGTTACATCTTTGACCAGTTGCGGACCGGAAACATAGTTGGACATGGGACCCACAATGCCGATCCTGGGATTTCTCTCAGCGCATGAAATCATACTGTCAAGCCAGTTAGGCGTTACAACGATATCGTTATTCATCAAAAGAATATAATCTCCCATGGCCACCGCTATCCCCTGATTATTTCCCGCAGCAAAGCCAAGATTTTCCTTATTCTTGATTATCTTAATCCTGCCCTCCGACCTCCGACTTTCAACCTCCGACTTCCGACTTCCTACTTCCGTTTCCAGATACTCCACCGTGCCGTCAGTCGAGCCGTTATCAACCATAATCAGTTCAAAGGATTCTTTGGTATGTCTAAAGATGCTTTCAATACACTTTTTTGTGTATTCGAGCTGGTTGTGGCTGAGGATGATAATGGAAACAAGAGGTTGCGCTTCCTTTCCGTCCTGTTCCCATATCTGTTTAAATTCATTTACTATGGCATCCCTATCGGCTATTTTATTTATTTCATCCTGGTACCGTTTATATATCCTGTCCCTGTTCTTCTTAAACTCTGACCCCCTGGAAGATGTCATTGTCGTGCCGTCGGTACGCCAGTTCACCTGGACCGTTTCTCTTGGGATATGTTTAAAACGGCACAGGGAAGAAAGTCTTATCCAGAATTCCCAGTCTTCAAGGGTAGTCAGTGTTTCATCAAAAAGTCCGGCATCAATTGCCGGTTTTTTTTCAAACACAAAGCAATTCACCGGAGAGATATTGCCGATAAGTAATTTGTCTCTCGAAAAATCGATGGAATATGGCACCTTTTTGCCCACAAGGCTATAGGAGTCGCTGGCCTTTTCATATACAGCCCTCACAGCGTTAGTGTATATTACCGGCGAGTCATCGCCAATATATTGCATTGCTGTCTCAAGATGATCAGGATAAAACAGATCGTCATCATCAAGAAGGGCAATATATTTTCCCCTGGCGATCTTGATACCTGTGTTTCTTGCCGCTGCCAGACCTCTGTTTTCGGCATGTACAACACAGGTGATATTCTTATCTTTGTTTAACTTTGAAACAACATTTTCAGTGCTCACCCCCGCGTCATTTACAACGACAATCTCGAAATTTTTATATGTCTGGCCTCGAATGCTGTTTATTGCTTCGGTTAGCATTTCAGGACGGTTATAGGTTGGAACAATCACGGAAACAAGCGGGGTGTTTGTAACAGATTTGCCCGTGCCGAATATTTTCTTATCCCAGTCCATTATATGCGCACTGATATCGCGATGGCTCAAGGCATTTGCGCAGCACCGGCATTCCGGCATTATGCACATGTCCCCATGTTTTGATGACCGCCTTAACGCAATATACTGTTCATTATTCCAGAAAGATTCAACCGGCTCATTAAGGACATTTCCGAAATTGTATATCCCTTTTTCCACCTTGTCCTTGAAGTGTATCTCAGCGCCTCCGCAGGGATAGACCTCTCCGTCAAACCCCACCATGATCTCCATTGCAGGCCAGATACACGGCTGCGGCGGGATATTCTGTTTGAAAAGCGGCTCATGGGAAAAGCCGATATTATATTGCATGGCCATTGTCTTAGCTTTTCCCACCATCTGGTCAGACAGTTCCTGGTGAAAGAAAAGAGAATCTTCGTTATCTAACCGTTTCCTTGTGTCCTCCACATTCAAATGGCGTATTCTGTCCGGATAGAAGCGGCAATACATGATATTAATGCTGTCAATGCCGATATCTTTTCCCAGTTCAACCATCCCTGGAAGCTCATTAATATTAAGCATGTTAATAGCGCTGGAGAATTGAACTTTTGTTGACCTGCCGTACTCCTGTCGTAACCAGATAAATTTATTGATATTTTCACAAACCCTGTTAAAACAGTCCACCTGCATTATTCGTTTATAAGTATTTCTGGTTGCTGAGTTAATGGAAATATTTATTACATCAACATTATGTTCCAGAAACGCTTTTGACAGCTTTTCGGTAAGCCCGATGCCGTTTGTTGTCAAAGATAAACATATATGAGGGTATTTGCTCTTGATAAACTGCACAATCGGAATCAAATCCTGATTCAGCAAAGGATCTCCGGCGCCTGCCAGCACAATTCCGCGGCAGAGTTCAAACTTAATGTTTGACGCCATTTTTTTGAACTTTTCAAATGTGATTCTCCTGCCGCTTTTGCTGTTAAAATAGTCTCCCCCGCACATAATACACTTTGCATTACATTTATCGTTCATCAAAAAATGGATCTGAACAGGAAAGCTATCAAGATAAATATTGTTATTTACAATATTGTTTTTCAGCCTTATCTGATTATCCAAATAATTATTGTCTTCCATGCTACCCCCTGTTGTGATTATCAAATTCTCTTGCCATAAATAATGCAAGTTCACTGAATTCCTGTTTTGTCATATCGTTTACAAAAAAGTTCTCAGAACTCGCCTGGGAGTATTTTGAAAAATCCATATCGCTGTTAACCAGGTTCTTTTTCTCGAGTTCATTCCAGGTTTGTGTTCCCGGGAGTGGGTTAAAAATATTGATTTCCGCATAATTCGGATCCAGCTCCATCATGAAACTCAATGTTTCCAAAATATTCTCTTTCGTCTCTCCAGGGTATCCCATAATAAAAAAACCAATCCAGGGAATCCCTACGGAATTGACTATATCAACCTTACTTCTTATCAAATCACATGTTGTTTTTTTGTTAATTAATTTAAGGATATTATCGTTTCCCGATTCAACACCGAATAAAAGATTAACACAGCCGGCCTCCTTTAAGCTGGTCAACATTTCCCTGTCGATAAGATCCAGCCTGGTAATGCAGCTAAAGCTCAACCCCTTATATTTTTTTAATTGCGACATTAACTCAAAAGTATATTTCCGGTTATGCGTAAAGGAATCATCCCAAAAATTAATATGACGGGATGATGACTTTTCAAATAGATAATCGATTTCTTTGATCACATTATGAACACTTCTTCTCCTGACTTTACGCTTCCATATTACCTTAGCTCCGCAATAATTGCAGTTAAACGGACATCCACGGCTTATTATTATATTGTTCTCTGAAACATAATTTTCATTTAACATCAAATCCCTGTCAGCTATGGGAAGAACATCTAAATTTTTAACAAGTTCTCTGGACTTTGTTGTTACAATATGTCCGTTGCTTTTATATATCAATCCGTCTATGCTGAAAAAATCAGGATTCGGCTCGCATAAACGATTAACAAGTTCCAAAAATGTTATTTCACCTTCTCCAACAACAGCAAAGTCAATATTGTTATCATTAAGTAGTTTTGCGCCAAAAATGCTTGAATGGTGCCCGCCTATTACCACTTTGATTTCCGGTCCAATAGATTTGGTTATTTTTGCAATCCTGCTGGCCATAGGAAACTTAGTTGTCATTGTGGTTATGCCAACAATATCCGGCCTGAATGATCGAATTTTTTCTTCGATCTCTTTCCAGACATAATCTCCTTTTCCGTTCAGCGCTTCGCTAATTCTGTGTTGATTTGAAAAGGTGTATTCGTAGTTGCCATGTCTGCCCAGTAAAGTACTGTCAAAATCAGCATCATAAATGGCAGTTTCATGTCTGTTCATAGAAAGGATAGTTGCCATGCTTCCAAAAGTGAGCGGAAACCGGCAGTTTTCCAACCCCATAAACCTTACATAAGGAGGGCTGACAAATAAGACCCTGAGTTTTCTGCCATGTCCCGCTATGTCAGCAGGTCTTTTGTTCTCTATTCCGCAATACTTTTTAGAAACATTTGATGAGTCTTCGCTACTTTGAGATAAGCCGGATAAAATGGTTTGCATTCTATTTTCAAGTTTCGATTCGGCATTGTCGCTCTTGTCACCATAAGTCGGTTCCTCTCCGGTTTCTATCCATTTTATTATCTGTTGTACTCTTTTCTCTATAGTATGATAACGTAATAGTTTGCGACGTGCATTAACAGCAATTTGCTGACCGAATTCAGGATTGTTGAGTATATGCCGAATATGTTCTACCAAAACCGAAGGATTATCTCTGGGGTACAAGAGAATATCCTTTCCGTTTTCGAAAAGCCTGTTTAGACGTGGCCGGAATGGGTTTTCTACTGTCACGACAGGTCTGCCTGCGGCCATCCCCTCATAAACATGCCCGGTATAAATTCTTGCAAAGGAGGGCAAGGCAACGACAGCACACCCATCCTGAAGAGATTCGATGTACATTTCGAAAGCTCGCCTCCTTATTTTTCTCAAAGCATCTAAGTATTCATCATAATAGCTATTAATAAGGAATTGAGTCTTGAGCATTTCAGCCAAATATGCGCTGTTCAGATCATTGAAAAGGCTTGGCAAATCGCTCATATTATCGGATGAAATTTTATGAATAATTAGATTTTTTATCTCAGGCATTTCCAGCCATTTGGCTCGTTCACCATATGCCGTTCCATTAAATACCGGATTTTTAATGGGAGGAATTGCAACTTCCCTGCAGACATAGTTTTTCGGCACAGGACCGACCAGCCAGGCTACAGGAATTTGTCTCATCCCTCTTATGGCAGGCAAATCTTCTTCATCTGGTGCCATTAAGTGCGTTACATAGTTAATGGTTGTCGCTAACGATGAACGGGCATTGTATAAGGCAGGGTTGTTTTTATAGTCTTCTTCTGTATATTCGAGAGCTTCTATGATAAACCCTAAACGGATTGGAGCCATACTTGCTATCCATTCCAGATCCCTTTCATTTAGTTGATATCCACCACACCCACCAGGTTCAAAGATGTGAGTGATATCATTAATCCACACCTGGTCGAATTCCTTTTCAGCACATATCTCCTTTGCACGAGGAAAACATGTTGTCGTCAGTGTGGTAAAATCAACATTATTCGCTCTAAGGCCTTCTTCTATTCCCAAATGCCAGTTGTATCCCCACATTTTGGCCCGCTGCCATTGATACAGCTCATGCTGTATAAAAAGTATTCGCAATT
Source organism: Methanosarcinaceae archaeon (assembly GCA_052361145.1). GTDB lineage: Archaea > Halobacteriota > Methanosarcinia > Methanosarcinales > Methanosarcinaceae > Methanovorans. Next base: position 14,312 of record JBQVMC010000023.1, on the reverse strand, counting down.
TTTGCCGGGACATATCTCAAAATTCTCCTTATATGAATGGTCTTTATAACAGCTACTAAAGTACGCTTCTGTACCATTCAATAGTTTTTTTAATTCCTTCTTCTATCGGAGTTTTTGCTTCAAACCCAAGTGTTCTTTTCGCTTTAGAAGGATCTATCAGCCTCTTGGGAATCATTGTCGGTTTTGAGGCATCATATATAATCTCTGCGTTTTTGTATCCGTCAGTCCGGATAATGGTATTTAAAATATCCTTTAATACATACTGATTTCCGCTTGCTATATTGACTATGTCAAATGTTTCTATTTTTTCCATCGCAAGCAGCATCCCTTCAATGAAATCTTCTATGAAAATAAAATCTTTTATATCTTTTCCGTCACCCCATACTTCTATCGGCTCATGCCTCTCAACAACCCTTCTGATCATAGCAGGTAGAACATGAGAAGTCTCCCATTCGAAATCGTCAAATGGGCCGTATATATTAGCTGGGCGGACGACCACTGTCTTCATAGGCTTTTTAATCTTGGTCGAATACATCTCACATATAGTTTCACAAAAACGTTTCATCCAACCAGCTATAAAATATTTTTCAAAAAAATCGTAGTTTACGTCTTCCTCTTTGACAGGATAGTCCGTAACCGGATAAACGGTGTTGCTGCTGATAAAAAGGATTTTTTCCAGCTTAGCTCCATAAGCGGCTTCTAACATCAAAGCGTTCATCATTAGGTTTGGAGTCAAAAGAAAAAGAGGCTTCTTTTCCATCATACCAGCACCTGCTGTTTCTGCCGCACAAAGGAAGACGTAATCCATGTTTTCACAAACTTTAGCGCAGTCTTCCGGTCTTTGCAGATCGCATTGAACAAATTCTATATCTTCATTTCTAATTTGAGGTTGTTTCTTATGTAACGTAACTCTGACATTAGCTCCTAAATCTAATAAACGTTTAATGAGATTTGTGCCCACAAAGCCTGCACCGCCTGTAACCAAAACGTTTTTTTTATTAAACATGTTTCACCTCTTAGAATTCCTATTCAACAAATTCCCCCATTTCATCCCTTTGAGAAAGTATGGGTGTTTTGATAGGCCACCAGATTTTAAACTTTGGGTCATTCCATTTTATTGTAAATTGTCTTGACGGATCATAGTAGGAAGACTGTTTATAATGGAAAATCGATTTATCGCTTAAGCATAGGTGGCCGTTTCCATGCTTTGGCGGAACTAATACCTGATGTTTATTTGACTCGGATAGAACAAACGATTCCCATCTCCCAAAATCCTTTGATTGTTCATCATAATTTATTACAACAAGATAGAATTTACCGTGTAAACAGGATATCAGTTTCCACGTACAGTCATCACCATGGATCCCTTTAATCACACCTCTTGTGGCGATAGAGACATCGTCCTCCACAAAATCAATATCAATCCCTTTTGACTTGTATAATTTCTCATTATACAGCTCTAAGTACTCCCCCCGATGATCTTCAAAGCCGTCAAGCTTTATCAGGAGAACTCCGTCCAGTTTTGTTTCTTCAACAATCATGATTCAACCTTATGCCTCTTCGCTGAAATAATTTTTCTTCCTCAAATACTCGTCTTGATTTTCAACAAACCATTCCCAAGTCTCTTTGAGCCCTTCTTGTAGTGATGTTGAGGGGTTATAATCTATAACATCTTTGGCAAGCGAGACATTCATGACACGCTTAGGAAACCCGGACGGTTTCGTTGTGTCAAAATGATAATTAAAATCAAGAAAGCTATTGAGTGTTTCTACCAACTCTTTAATGGTATATTCCTTTCCACTACCTAAATTCACAAACGGATGGCTTCCTGTGCCATGATATAACGCAAGTATGATTCCTTCAGCAACATCCTTGCTGTAAGCAAAGTCTCTGATGGCAGCACCATCACCCCAAATTAACATTGGGTCTTCCTTATGATATATCCGATACATCAAAGCAGGAATAACCATGGCATTTTTTGGATCGAAATTATCTCCAGGTCCGTATACATTGCATGGCCTAACCACTGAAAAGTTGTCCGATGTATATTGAATCTTATAAGCATGGATCTGCAATTCAGCCATTCTTTTGGCCCATCCCGCAAAATCCATCGGGAGGCTATCAAGCCTATAATCCGACTCACGAAAGATATCTGTGCTGGCGTAGGCGCCTATTGAACTTGTATAAACGACCTTTCCCACATTGTTCCTTAAGCAAGCTTCAAGGACATTGGTGTTCATCATCATAGTTGGCACAAAATGGCTTGCAAGTTGGTTTTCGGAAACGTGAGCCGAACCCTTGATACCTGAAAGGTGAAACACGTAGTCCATGTCTTTCGTCAATTCTTTGCACAATTCAAAGTTTGTAAGGTCTGCGTAGACATGTTCTGCCTTTTGATTAATGTTTAGTCGGTCCAGAGAAGCAATCCTGACGCATCCGCCAGCATCGCATATAAAACGAACCACTTGTCGGCCTATAAGCCCGGTCCCTCCCGTTACCATAACATTTTTCCCAGAAAAGCTTTTCAAAATAGAATCTTTTATCACAGCAACCCTCCTTTCTAATTTATTTTCAAGTTGTATTAGGGGATAGTACAAAATGCTGACGGAGCAAACGTCCAATTAATGGCTTTTAAGCTTAAATCGTATCTTTTAATGAAATCATCAACAGCTTTAGTTTCGCCCGAACATTCAGGGAATCCGTATTCGTCAAAAATTATTATACCACCAGGCACCATAATATCGTAAATCTTGCTTAAAACTGAAGCTGTTGGTTTATAAACATCAACATCCAATAAACAAAAACAAAATCTCACTCCATTATAATTCATCAAAAAGTCATCAAAAGTCTCGGAAATATCTCCTTCTATGATATGCAACCTCTTTGCTATTGATGATTCATTTTTTAAGGATTTTAATACATTATAAAAAGAAGATTTATCACCTTTCAGACCACCTACTTTTCTATGCTTAAATTGGAAGGTGGAGTTATCTTCCTTGGCAATATCAACAAAACCTTCAAAACTATCGAAACCAAATAAATGTCTTGAGGATGAATGATGAATCTCGTGCTCACTATGATTAAAAATTTCAATTAACCTTGCCAAAAAGAAATATGTAGAGCCGTGATAGATACCAAACTCAACAACGGACCCAGGTAGTTCTATAGTTTTCTTATAAAGATCGAATATAGCCAAGTGTCGTGAGATATGTGAATGCCTTAAATATCCTGCATATTTCGAAACTTCATGGAAAAAGTCTAATTCCATTCCCTCTTCATTTAACAGTGTAAGTTTCATTACAACCTCCCCAAGATTCAAGATTTTCTCAAATACGAACAATTAATTTTACTCCATAACAAAACAGGACGTTCTATATGCAAAGAAAAGCCTATGGTGTTAAGATCAAAAACTTACCATGAGAGCAACTGTTTCACCAGGGGGAGAATCATGATCATATAGTTCGTCAAAGGCAAGAAAACTCCCTTTTACCAATCTGTTTTTTTATTGCCTCCAGACAGATTTCGGTCATTTCGTAAATATCAAAATCGAAAAAATGCAAGCGCAACGATGGTTTCCGGGCATCGTTCCAAGTAACTGTGTGTCTCGACAGTTGAATCTCCTTTTATAATTTCATGTTTTTAACTTAACCGGACAGCAATGTTTTGATTTATAAGTTTCTTTTATATGTTTTTTTGCAATTTTACGGGTTTATACACGATAATTGACCAACCGTCATGAAATAGACTTCCAAAGAATGCACGCTGTACCTTAATAATCTTGATGCGATTTTCACTTTCGAGTCTTTTTAAATATGGAAGCAACCCGATTAAATAGTTACGCCTTGCATGAAATTTCATGGCTAAATAGTCTGCCAAATTTTCGCCTTCGTACATTTCATAAATAGGTTCAACGTGAATACACAGATTTGGGGTTTTCCCCACAAGATATTGAATGAAAGGCTTGAAATCGCGTCCAAGCTGTTCAAGTCCTCCTATAGTAATGGCTACGCTGTTCTGTTTGAGTCTAAACTTACCATCAGGAGCAAACATGTCGAATAACCGACCTGATATATTCATATTGAACTTTTGACCTACCAAATCAACAAGATCGACAGATGCATTCGACCAATCCATGCCGCAAAGTTCTTTATCTGGAAAGAGTTTGGCAAGAAAATACAGGTTATAACCAGGCCCGCAAGCAAACTCGTAAATCGTTCTAAATCTCTTAACATATTTATTGAAAAGCCATGATCGCAGGACTGTGAAGAAATCGATTTCAAATGTTGAGCTTAAAGGTATGACGTAATCTCGGTATAGCCGAACCGGTTGAGCAGGTCTTACATATTTCGGAATCAACTCAGCCGGGTTATAGCCTTTTTCGATAAAGTTTCTTAAGTTCTCCGACCACCCTTTTTCCCATCTATCTTTTCCTTCTTTTCCGGCTCGTAGCAACTTACTCGAGTCAATCCGTTTGATAATCTCAAGCAGAACCCTGTCACGTTCAATATGGCTTAATTTCTTAAATTTAAAATTCGTTTTTGATATAATTCTCTTTGTTTGCTCATCAAAATCGTCTTTTGGCACTCCGAACAACTTAGAAAAATCTTGCAGATCAATATATCCAAGCATATCCCCTCCCATTTTTTTATTTTAGTCCACAACAAAATAGGATGTTCTGGATGTGTAGGGAAGCCTTTTGAGTTTTACATTATTAAGACCAAAGGTTTTCATGAGGGCAATGGTTTCGCCCGGAGAGTCATGATCATTTAGCTCATCAAAGGCAAGCAAACTTCCTTTTACCAATCTGTTTTTTATTGTCTCCAAACAGATTTTGGTTGGTTCGTAGATATCAAAATCGAAAAACACAAGCGCAACGATAGTTTCCGGGCATCGTTCCAAGTAACTGTGTATCTCGACAGATGAATCCCCTTTTACAATTTCATATTTTTTAATGTGGGAAAGGGGATTGTCTTGTTCTTGATATTCCATAACTTTGTCGAGATATGATTCATAATATTCAGTACAAGCCAGTCTTCCCTCTTTTATCACTTCACATGAATTGCTGTCGTGCTCACTTATGCTTGGAAAACCGGTAAAGGTATCAAAACCAATAATTTTCCTATGACGATTGAAAGGTTCATATATTCCTCTTAATGCCGCAAATAAAGAAAGATTTTGTCCCCATCTTGTTCCAAACTCCATTATAACTCCGTGGATGTTAATAATCTGGCGGTATATATGGTTTAGGAACAAAAGTCTGGCCAAATTTTTTGAGTTTATGAAAAGTCCCAAGTTGTTCAAGATATCGGTGTCGGGTATAGGGCAACTTCTGAAATGCTTAACAAAGGCACTTCTGATTCTACCTTCTTTTTCACTGCTATATAGTTCCTGTGAGTCAATTTCTTTATTCATAAGGCATTTCCTTTTTTTACTGTTATCTTAACAGAGCTTGAACGGGATGGTTCCCATCATATGCCATAACCCATGCCCAGAATCTGAGCTTTCCTTCCACTAAATCATAAGTGCCCGGTTTGTCTTTGCTTGGTACAACCCTGATTGGCTTGATATCTTCACCGCCCTTGATCTCTTCGGCCAAAATTTCTGGACCAGGGACAAACTTGTCTAACCCCTCTTTATCTGAATTGATCTGATCAATAGGAATTGATATAGATGGTTGTTTAAAAGTGCTGTCAATTCGCTTTATATCCTCGAGTTCAAGATTGAAATCAGAGGAAGCACTGTTATCTTTGATGTGTTCTACATTTCCAGATTTAGGAATGGCAAAGACAGGTGTTTTCGAAACAAGCCAGTTCAGGATCACTTGGGCCTCTGTCCGCTCATATTTAAGGGCAATTTCTTTAAGGATTCGTAGTTTTTCCGAATCATCTAAAAATTTTCCTTGGTCCAGTGGGCTATATGCAATTATTGAGACACCTTTGCGCTCACAGTAGGGGAGTAGATTTTCTTCAATTGTTCGGTCAAAAAGATTATATTCTACTTGAACAGAAACGATTTCTTTAAAACATTTCAGTGCCGAGCTTAGCTGTTTTTGCGAAAAATTGCTTACGCCAATGTATCTCACTTTGCCATCTTCTACAAGTTTTTGCATTGCGGCCATTGTGTCTTCCAACGGTATGAACGGATTTGGCCAATGAATTTGGTACAAATCAACATAATTTGTCTTCAGCCTACGGAGACTGCCTTCAGCCGATTTTAGGACATCATTATAAGATAGATGCTCAGGGGACACCTTGGTGGCGATAAAAACATCGTTTCTACAGTCCTTGACCGCTATTCCAACTAGTTCTTCGGAATGGTTGACCCCATAAGCTTCTGCTGTGTCTATAAACGACAAACCTCTTTCAAGTCCGTATTTAATTACTTCAACAAAGTAATCGTCTTTGGAATCGTCTTTGGAAAAATATCCTCCGACTCCCATGGTCCCCTGACCAATTACAGCCACTTGAGGGCCATGATTACCAAGGTGTTTTTGCTTCACGATAGCTTCTTCTCCTTAACTTCCAATCATATCAATAATCGTTTTACAGACTTTATCTACACTGATTCCATCTAGACTGCGAAGGTATTCTCTGTCGCCTATTTCACATCGATACGTGTCAGGGATACCAAGCCGTTTTACCTGGATCCCTATACCGTTTTCGGCTATAATTTCACATACAATGCTACCCAAACCACCCAAGATCGTATGCTCTTCCAACGTTACGATTTTCTTATAATGTTTAATCATATCGATCAAAAGAGATTCATTAACTGGCTTGAGCCTGTATAAATCGATTATTCCGACTTGGATCCTCTGTTTTGCCAGTTCCTTTGCTACTTTCAACGCCTGAGGTACCATAATGCCGGTAGCTATTATTGTAATATCAGTACCTTTTTTCAGCTCGGTGAGGCCAGTCGAAAAATCATTATTTTTGTAAATCGCTGGAAATGGCCCCTTGTCCATATGTATATAAACAGGTCCGTTTGCCCTGCTGGCCATACGCGTAATCGCTGCAATCATTGAGAAATCTGAAGGCGACCACAAGGTTATTCCTGGCAGGGTTCTCATCAGCGCTACTACATCAGTCATATGATGGGTTGGCCCATCTTTGCTGTATACATAGCCGGTCCCCATACCGATGATCGTTACTGGAAGTACCATACAGCAGACATCAATCTTGATCTGGTCGAAACAGCGCAAAGTAACAAAATTTGAAATCCCGAAAAGAAAAACTCGTTTCCCGGTTAGCGCAAGGCCTGCCGAAACACTTAAAGCATTTTGCTCGGCAATGCCTACGTTAAAGAATTGTTCGGGAATATTTTCTTCAAACTTTCTAAACGTAAATGCGCCAGTGTCTGCAGTGAGCAGTATAATATTTTTATCTTCTTTTGCTAATTCATATAGCTCCATAAATACAGCATCTCTGGCTTCAGCATACTCCTTTTTCATGCTAAATCTCTCCTCGTGATTTCAATGTCTGCTCCCTTGGGTAAGGTGTGGTGTGATTTCGGTAGATTTTCCAGTAATGACATCCCTTTTCCTTTAATGGTGTTTGCTATAATTATTAACGGTTTTTGAGAAGTCCGATTGCGACAGTTTTCCAGAGACCTGGCGATTTCTTCGAATGAATGTCCGTTGATTGATTTTACATCCCAGCCAAATGCCACCCATTTCTTTTCAAGAGGGTTGAGTTTCAGTGTGTTCTCCGTGTAGTCTTCAGCACCGAGGGCATTTCTATCAAGAAATACAGCAAGGTTGTTGAGATTATGATGGCTTGCAAATAGTCCAGACTCCCATATTGAGCCTTCCTGGCATTCACCATCTCCTATGATTACAAAGACCATTTGATCTTTTTCATCCATCTTAGCACCCAGAGCTATCCCTGACGCTATTCCCAACCCATGCCCTAGGGAACCAGCTATAATTTCAGCACCAGGCACTGTTTTATCGCAGTGATTTCCCAGCATACAGCCGTTCTTCGCAAACCTATCTAACTCAATCGGAGGAAAAAACCCGAGATCCGCCAGTATCACATACAATGAATTATTCGCATGGCCTTTACTCAAAATAAACATGTCACGTTCTTCCCATTTCGGATTTTTGGGATCAAATCGGAGAATGCCGCCGTAGTAAAGGTAAACCAATATCTCCAAGCAGGAGAATGAGCCTCCGAGATGCCCTGTGCCAGCATTTAGAACCATCTCAAAGGTTCTTCGGCGAATATATTTAGCCTTTTCTTCTAGTTTAATCGTGTTCATATCCTTTTCCTTAAAAAATTATATATTTTTATATGGTTGCATGATTTTTTCTATTCCACCTCTAAGTAAGAAATTCTCGCGGTCATTGGGTATCTCTGAATCCTTACTTTGTCCAATCCGAAAACTTCTTTTAAGGCGGTTGTTTCACCAGGGAATATGTCATCGCACAATTCATCGAAAACAAGAATACTTCCCCTGTTCAAAAACGGTTTTATTGTTTCCAGAGCAACTTTTGTCGGTGAGTAAATATCAAAATCAAAAATTGCAAGAGAAACAATCGTTTCAGGATGTTTTTTAAAATAGGCGTGTATAGTCTCTCTGGCATCACCCTTGACGAGTTCATATTTTGTTAAATGAGAGATAGGGTTCAGTTTTTCCTGCATTGACAAAATATTATCCAAATACATTTCGTATTCCCCAGGTACTGAATGAGAACCATCAATGCATTTGCTATCTTTGCCATCTTTTTCAGACATTCCCTTGAAACCTTCGAATGTATCGAAGCCGATAATCTTTCTGTGTCTGTTAAATGGTTCGAATATGCCCCTCAATGCAGACATGATAGACAGCGTCTGGCCCCATCTGACCCCAAATTCTATAATTACACCATGGGTATGAATAATTTTTTTATATATTTCATAAAAAAACAAAAGCCGGGACAGGTTCTTTGATGTTAAATAAAGGCCGAGATTGGCTAATAATTCGTCATCAGGGATTGGTGAGGCCTTTAAATACTTAAGAAAGTTCTTCCCAACAGACTTTTCCTCTGAGCTACTTAAAATGACGGCATCATACTTTTCTGTTTTCATGATTATCTCCTGTGTCAGACTTCAATCATTTCTTTCTTATGAATGCCGCATCAGCTTCAAACGCACCTTGTGAAGTGGGACATGAAATATCTACCGATTAAAGCGACAGGGACGCTGATGTATATTTCTCCCGTTAATATCATTTCACATACATCTTCGAATCTGCAACACAAGACTTCTTCAATTTCGTGGTCATGACTTTGACGCAGCTCAAACTCCTTCTTTGTGATTAATATCTGGTAAATATGCAGAAGCATCGGGTGCCGGTTTGGTGAGTTGGAAAGTGGCGGTACCACTTCAAAGCGTGTCAAATCGTCTATTCTGATACCAGTTTCTTCTGCGAACTCTCTAGCTGCAGCCTCTACCGGCGACTCATGGGCTTTCGAATTTCCCGCCGGCAATTCCAAGGGTGAATCAGCAATCACCGGCCGGGTTACCCTGACCATAACCACAGATTCATCGTCTACAATAGGAAGGACGATGACCTGTGACTGTCTGTATTCAATAGTATAATAGCCGCCTCGATTCCTTACAGAAAACCATGGATTTTCATGGACGGTCTCCACTGGAGTCAATTCCTCACACTGTGGCGAAAAGAGTCGGGGGTCTTCATATTTTATAGAAGCATCATTTTTTTTCATTCGCTTAAAAAAATTACTATTTGTTTAATTTTATTCTTGATATAAATCAACAAGTTACATTATCAGTCGTATTTTTCTGACTTCATGCTCATAATTCGAGTAATTTTTAACCACATCATCGGGTTGTGAAAACATCCTTATTGCTGGATTTGAACCCTTGACAGAGTGATCAAAATTAAACTCATTTCATGCTCGCTAAAACAAAAATCAGAGCGTTTGCGTAATCTATTGATTTATATGGCAATAAAATTAAACAAACTCCTATTTTTTTAAGCGAATGAAAAGTCATTTTTCATAATAATTACCATTTTAGCCTAAACCTGGCCAAACAACTTGCAGTATCAAGGTTTTTACAACTACTCCATCCTCACTGCTGTTGTTGCCGCAGATTTTCACATTCAAGCTGATCCCTTCTGGAATAATAAATTATAGTACTACCCTCGCTTTCAAACTTAAACGGAACATGAAGATAGCCGGGGAGGGCATCTTTGATCCGCTGCTGCTTGTCAGGCGGGGCAAAAAGAAGCATAAAACCTGAAGAACCGGCGCCCAAAAGCTTTCCACCCAGAGCCCCGTTCTCAACAGCCGTATCATATATCTTGTCAATTATAGGATTGGATACCCTGTCGCTGATGCTTCGTTTTAATTCCCAGGATTCATTGAGAAGGGTACCAAATTCACTTATGCTCCCCTGGCCGGCAAGGATGGAGAGAGCCTGGTCTACCATTGCACGCATTTTCCTCAAAACATCGGCCTTTTTTTCAATATTTAATATAAAATCGCCTGCAACTTCTGAAGAAAGACGGCTGGTTCCAGTATAAAGCAGCATCAAATTGGACTCTAGTTCAGTAATCCTTGCAGTTGAAATAGTTACAGGTTCGACTCTTATCTCTCCGTTTTTGCAAAAATGTATCAAATTAAATCCGCCGTAGCCAGCAGCAACCTGGTCTTGAGATCCTACATTCTCTTTTAGGACAGACTGTTCAAAATCGATTGCCGTACGAACAAGGTCATATCTGCTGACTATCTGTCCTTTCAAGGCTGCCAACACCCTGAAAAGTCCTACAACAAAAGACGAACTCGATCCCATTCCAGCACGTGCCGGCAGGTCCCCCTGGTGGTGGATTTCAAGCCCTCCCAAATCGCCGTTGATATTTAAATATTTCAGTCCTTCACGAACTGCCGGGTGAAGAATTTCAGAAATTGTAGAGACTGCTTCTATGTGGGACCAGACGACACGATATTTAACTTCGTAAAATGGTGGCAAAACACGACAAGTAATGTAACAATATTTGTCAATAGTCGTAGAAAGGACAGCTCCTCCTTCTTTTAAATACCACGCAGGATAGTCTGTGCCGCCGCCGAAAAATGATATTCGAAAAGGTGTTTTGGAAATAATCATCTTTATTTACTGCCCCTCTTGTAATTTTTTTATCTGCTTTCTTTGAAAGTTCAAAAGGTCCAATAAAGTTTGCCTGGTAGAAATCTTCGGATGCCAGCCGGTTTCATCCTGGAATTTGGATACATCCGGAATTTGCAGAGTCACATCAGAAGGACGAAGTAATGCCGGATCAACCACATGTTCAATCTTGCATTTAACCATTCCTTTAAGTAATTCCAGCATTTCACCCACGGTCATTGTCTCTGTCCCGCCTATATTGTATACCTCCCCTGGAGTGCAGTTCTCCAGAAGCAGCCAGTATGCCCTTACCGCGTCCCGAACATCCGCAAATGTACGAACACTGTCAAGGTTTCCGACCTTTATCGGGTTTTTACGCAACCCTGCCTCCACTTCGGCTATCTGTCTGGCAAATGCGCTTTCCGCAAAAACATCCCCCCTCCTTGGACCGGTATGCGTAAACATACGCGTGCGGATTGTCTTAATGCCGTATGAAAGGAAGTATTGCAGCGCTATCATGTCCTCGCCGACCTTTGACACAGCATAAGGGCTGGCCGGCCTGAATTCGTTTGTCTCTTTGATTGGGACTTCATCGCCTCTTACCTGTCCATATACTTCAGATGAGCTGCATATATGAATCCTGGGATCGATTGCTGTGATGCGGACAGCGTCAAGCAGATTTGTCGTTCCAATAACATTTGTATGTATTGTATCGGACGGTGCATCAAAGCTTACTGTTACATAAGATTGTGCAGCCAGATGAAAAATCCGATCCGGTTTGACTATTTTCAAAAGATTAATCAAGGAATTAAGATCCCGAAGCTCAGCATGATGAAGACTTATTCTCGACTGAATATTTTGTATGTTATCCATCGGGCTTCGCCAGCGTATTAAGCCGTGAATCTCAACCTCAGGATGGTTGCTCAAGATATATTCAGCCATATGGCTTCCGACCATTCCGGTAATCCCTGTAATTAATACACGCATGTCAAATTCTCTCCTTCTCCCGAGCCCTGCCCCCTGATATCAAAACCTTTGAAAAACGATTCCGCCGCTGCATAGGATTCCGGGGTGCCGATATCTAAAAACTGTCCATGACTTTTGTATCCGTATATTCCTCTGCCAATCCACTCCGGAAAAATATCGAGCTCAAAAGACAATTTTCTCTTATCCGGTATAAGTTCGATCATCTCCCTTTGAATAAGGTATATTCCCGCGTTTATCCATCCATGGTCATTATTGCCGGTCTTTTCGTCAAAACTGATAAGGGCGCCATTATCATTAACCTTAATCTGTCCAAAACGTCTCATATCAACTGCTTCTTTCAATAGTAATGAAGCGATAGCCGCCTTTGTCAGATGCCATGTACTAAATGCCCGGATATCTGTGTTAAAATATGAATCACCGTTCATCACCATTATAGTCTCTGACTCAAACCGTGGAAGAGCAAACCTGACAGCGCCAGCAGTGCCCAAAGGTTTTTCCTCATGTGAATAAGACAGTCTCAACAAACCGTATTTATTTCCAAAGACGCTGCATATTTTTTCACCCATGTAACCGGTGCAAAGAACAACATTTTTCAAGCCGGCCATCTCTATCTGTTCGAGCAAGTATGCAAGAAATGGTCTATTACAAACTTCCGACAAAACTTTTGGTCTATCCGAAACCACTTTGCGAAGCCTTTTCCCAAGTCCGCCTGCCAGGATAGCAACTGTAATATTTGATAAATCATGCATATAACTTACATTCCACACCTTTTTTGCATACACAGCTCAATTTCTTTATTATATGATAACAGTAAGATAAAACAATATTGGTAAAATTTAAAAAAATACGAACTAAGCTATAGACACACCCTCCAAAATCTGGCATATAGGCTATAAATAGATATGTCATTGAAAGGGAGGGAATATGAGAGTGTCGCTTGAAGTTGAAAAAGAAATTGAGAGGGAAAAGATAGCTGCTTATGTTGTCAGCCACTTGCCAATCGTAAAAGCCTATGCTGTTAAGATGGGTCTTGTTGATATTATCAATCAGCTTATTCCCAGCAAGATGGATGTTGATCCAGGGACAATCTTTCTGGGAATGGTTATGGATACGCTATCTGGGCGAACTCCTCTTTATCGATTAGATGAATTTTTTCAAGATCAGGATACAGAACTATTTTTAGGAAAAAGAATCAGTTCTGATAAGTTTTGCGATTATAATGTCGGCCGTGTTCTTGATAAAGCTTATGAGATTGGCTCCATCAAAATATTTACGGCAATTGCTAAAAATGCTGTTGAGATTTTTGATGTCAATACACGCCATGTAAGCTTCGATACGACATCAGTCAGTCTTTTTGGAGATTATGATCTATATTCGGATGAAAATCAAAGTCCAGCTTTAAGAATAACCTACGGTCATAGCAAGGCTCATCGTCCTGATTTAAAACAATTCCTTGTATCAATGCTATGCGTTGACCGCAATGTTCCGATTTTTGGTAAGACAGAAGATGGAAATGGCTCGGACAAAACGATCAACAACGAAATCCTTTCAAGTATTTCAAAACGGATGGCGGTGCATGGTCTGGAACCTGGAGCCTTTATCTATATTGCCGATTCTGCGATGGTAACAAAAAAGAACTTGCTGACCATAGGTGACAGCACCTTATTTATAAGTCGTCTTCCAGCCAGCTATAATGAGTGCTTGCGAGTTATTAAGGAAGCCATTGAAAAGGATCAATGGCAGGATTTGGGTGTATTATCCGCTACAAAGCCGACAGGTAAGCGGCCTGCAGCTCACTATAAGGCTTATGAATCAGAAGTTAATATTCACAATAAAAAATATAGAGCTGTTGTTATCCATTCAAGCGCCCATGATAAGCGTCGTCAAAAACGCATAGAACGAGAGCTGAATGCAGAGCTTAAATCTTTGAACCACCAATGCAAACAGGCTGTCCAAAAAGACTTTTATTGTTTAGCCGATGCACTATCTGCAAAAGAAGAGCTTGGAAAGACGAAAGCCAAATATTACATTATAAATCCGGAAGTAGAAGAAAGACCAAAGTACAAAAGCGGGCGGCCAAAAGGAGGTGTTCGCAAAATTAAAGAAATGTTGTATGGCCTTTCTGTAAAAGTAGTAAAAGATGATCAAGCGGTTTCAAGATTAAGAGAAGAAGCCGGTTGTTTTGTTATGATTACCAATGTTTCCCAAAAAGGTGAA